>JBOHXF010000074.1:0-4907 GCA_050737455.1 Opitutaceae bacterium
CCATCAATGCGCGGGTGAACCGGCTGATGCCCACCCCGCGCGACTGGGTGGAGGGCGCGCCGCTCAACATGAAGGAGGCCCGCCGCCTGACGACCGGGCGCTACCTGGGGCAGGTGGAACACAAGTACGACTATTCGGCCGACTTGTTCGACACCCCGGCCTACGGCTGGTCGAGCACCCGGGACCAGATCGGCATCTGGTTCATCAATCCCTCCGTGGAATACCTTAGCGGAGGGCCGACCAAGTACGAACTCACCGGGCATATGGACCTCACCAACTCTCCCGATCCGCTGCTCCTCGACTACTGGCGTAGCACCCACTATGGCGGCAGCTACTGCCCGATCGCCCGCGGCGAGTCGTGGGCCAAGGTGGTCGGGCCCATCTTCGTCTACTGCAATGCCGGAGGCGGCCCCGCTCGCCTCTGGCACGACGCCCTCCGGCAGGCCCGCGTGGAGAAGGACCGCTGGCCCTACGCGTGGGTGAACGCGGTCAACTACCCCGGGCCCACCCGCCGTGGCAGCGTGACCGGCCGGATCCGCGTGAGCGATCTGGGCGCGCCTCATTCGCACAGCACCTCGCTGCTGGTGGGGCTCACCGCCCCCGCCTACCGCACCACCGGCTGGAGCTTCTGGGGCCCGGCGCCCAAAGTCACCGTCACTTGGCAGACGGACGCCAAGCACTACGAATTCTGGGTGCGGGCGCGGGCCGATGGCTCATTCGCCATCCCCAACGTGCGGCCGGGCGCCTACGTGCTCCACGCGATCGCCGACGGGGTCTTGGGCGAATTCGTAAAGCCCGGAGTGATCGTCCGATCCGGCACCCGGGTGAATCTGGGCGATCTTCGGTGGGTCCCGGTCCGCTATGGACGCCAGCTCTGGGACATCGGGATCCCCAATCGCAGCGCCCGGGAGTTCGCCCACGGCGCGGACTATGCTCATTGGGGCCTGTACCTCGAATACCCGCGGTGGTTTCCGCACGGCGTGAACTACGTGATCGGCCGGAGCGACTTCCGCCGCGATTGGAATTTCGAGCAGGTGCCGATGATCCAGGGGGACGGCGACAGCGGCAATGTCACCGGCTCGCCCACGACCTGGAACGTGTACTTCAAGCTGCCGTCGGCGCCCCGCGGCACCGCCCTTCTCCGGATAGCCCTTTGCGGCGTCGGCACGCGCTACCTGCGGGTGACGATGAACGGCCGGCCGGCGGGTATGCTGGACAATCTGGCCTACAACGCAGTCATCAATCGCGACGGCATCGAAGGCACCTGGACGGAGCACGACGTGCGCTTCAGCGCCTCGCTCCTCAAGAAGGGTGAGAACATCCTCCAACTTACGATTCCCGGCGGCAATCCAACCTCCGGCTTGGAATACGATTACCTGCGTCTCGCGCTGGTACCGCCCAAGTCGTGAGAACCCCGCCGCGCCCTCCAGGCTGAGGCGGCCCGCATCCCTGGACCGCGCCGGGCTTGCCGACCACCGCTCCCTGTCCCCTTTCATGACCCCCCTCCCATTCCTTCCCTCGATGGCATGAGCCCTCCTTACCGCGTCGCATTCTCCCGGCGGCTTCGCGTGGGCCTTGCCGGATGTCTAACCCCGCGCGGACTGGGCCACCTGGCCCTGTCCGCGGTTGCCGCCATAGCAGTCGCCGGCGCGCCGTGCGCCAGTGCCGCCAGTCCGGCCGGCCCCCGGGTAACGCGCCCTCTCGACAACGGCTGGAAGTTCACCCGGGGCGATCCCCCAGGAGCCCAGGCGCCCTCCTTCGATACGTCCGGGTGGAAGGAGGTGAATGTGCCCCACGACTGGAGCATCGCCGGGCCCTTTTCGCCCAATAATCCCACCGGGGGCGCCGGCGGCTTCCTGCCGGCCGGCATCGGCTGGTACCGCCGGACCTTCACTCTTCCGCCCGAGGACGCCGGCCACCGTGTCCTCATCGAGTTCGGCGCTGTCATGGCGAACAGCGAGGTCTGGATCAATGGCTACAATCTGGGCCATCACCCCTACGGCTACAGCAGCTTTGCCTACGATCTCACCGGTCATCTCAATCCCACAGACCGCCCGAACGTCCTCGCCGTACGGGTGGACGACGCCCCGCAACCCGCCTCCCGATGGTACTCGGGGGCGGGCATCTGCCGACCGGTGCACCTGCTGGTAGAGAGCCTGGTGCACCTCCAGCTCTGGAGCACCTTCGTGACCACCCCGACTCTCTCCGCCGACTCGGCGATGGTGCGGATCCAGGCGGCCGTGGTCAACGGCGCGCCCGACGCCCGCGCGGTGCGCCTGGAGGTGCTGATCTTCGATCCCCATGGGCGCCTGGCGGCGCGCGCCCATTCGTCCGCCCGGGTCGTGCCCGCCGGAAAATCCGCGGAGTTCACCTTGGAGGTCCCGGTCTCCCGCCCCGACTTGTGGGATGTCGACCATCCCGCCCTCTACCGGGCCGAGACCATGGCGCTGGAGGCGGCGCCGGACCATCGTTCGGCCGAGGCGGTCGCCGACGACGTTACGACGCCGTTCGGCATTCGCGAGGCCCGCTTCAAGGCGGCGACCGGGTTCTGGCTCAACGGCCGCACTCTGAAGCTGAAGGGCGTCTGCATCCATTCCGAGGGCAGCGCGTTCGGCGCGGCCGTTCCCCTGGCGGTGTGGCGGCGGCGCCTCGCCGCGTTGAAGGGCCTGGGCGTGAATGCGATTCGCACCGCCCACAACCCCCCAGCCGCGGGATTTCTCGACCTCTGCGACCGGATGGGATTCCTCGTGATGGACGAGGCCTTCGACTGCTGGACGGTCGGCAAGAATCCCTACGACTACCACCTCTACTTCCGGCAGTGGTGGAAGCGCGATCTCATCGCGATGGTCCGCCGCGACCGGAACCACCCCTGCATCGTCCTTTGGAGCGCGGGCAACGAGATCCACGACACCCCCAACGCCCCGCTGGCCAAGCACATCCTGGCCGCCATGGTGCGGGTCTTTCACGAGAACGACCCTACCCGGCCGGTGACTCAGGCGCTGCTGCGGCCCAACCGCAGCCATGACTACGCCGACGGCCTCGCCGACCTGCTCGACGTGATCGGCACCAATTATCGCTACAACGAGCTGCTGGCCGCCCACGCGGTGAGGCCTAGCCGCAAGATCATCGGCACGGAGGATAGTCACGACCGGGCCGCGTGGCTGGCGGTGCGCGACCATTCGGCGTATTCCGGAGAATTCATCTGGAGCGGCATCGATTACCTCGGCGAATCGCATTTCTGGCCGAACATCGCCGCGGGATCCGGCCTGATTGACCGCACAGGCTACCCCCATTCGGACGGATATAAGTTCGAGAGCTGGTGGTCGGCCACGCCAATGGTGTATGTCGCCCGCCAGACCCGGCGCGCCTTCTCTTTGCCCCAGCCGAAGCATCCCTCCGAGCTTCCGCCCTGGATGCGCCATACGCTGGAGGCCGATTGGAACCCGGGCAATCCGGCGCCTCATGAGGAGGAAATCGTAGTCTACAGCAACTGTGAAAGCGTGGAGCTGTTCCTGAACGGCCGCTCCCTGGGCGCGCAGACGCGCGCGACCGACCTCGCGCCGCGCACCTGGAAGGTGGCGTATGTTCCGGGCACCCTGCGCGCGGTGGGTCGGGATGGCGGCCGTGAGGTCGCGGAAACCGCGCTCGTCACCGCTGGGGCGCCTGCGGCCATCCGCCTTACGAGCGACCACTCCCGGCTGGCTCCCGGATTCGACCATGCGGCGACGATTACCGCCGAGGTCGTGGACGCAGCCGGCGAGCGAGTCCCCCAGGCTTCCAACGAGATATCCTTCCACGCCCGCGGGCCCGGCAAGGTGGTCGCCGTGGACAGCGCCGACAACGCGAGCCATGAGCCGTTCCAAGCCGCCCGCCGCCGCGCGTTCGAGGGCCGCTGCATCGCCCTGGTCCGCGCCACGGCGGACGCCGGCCCCATCACGGTCACCGCCACCGCCCCCGGCCTCCGCTCCGCCCAGGTTAAAATCGAAGCGCTCCCTTGAGCAGCCGCCGCGCGCTCGGGGATGCTCTCGAGTCGCCGAAGATCGGCTGCGCCTTCACGGTAGCGCCCGACCAGGCCCGAACCACGGACCGGCTCCCTCTTTTCACCGAACGGCGGGTGATCGCGACTGATCTCGGCGTCAAGCGGGCTGGGTGTCGCTTCAGCGACGAGCCACGGGGGCGCACAAAATCACTTTCGCCACAACGGTCAAATTATGGCAGCTTGGAACGCAATGAACTGGTTCGTCCGAGGCTTATGCGAGGCGGCGCTCATACTCTGGCAGACGCTTTGGGCCCTGGTGTTCGGCTACACGATATCCGCGCTCCTCCAGGTCTTCGTCCGGCGGGAGCAGGTGACCGCCCGCTTTGGCCGGCCGAACCTGCGCTCGATGGGCTGGGCCACTTTTCTGGGAGCCGTCAGTTCGTCGTGTTCCTACGCGGCGACCGCCGCCGGAAAGACGGCGTTTCGCAAGGGGGCGGCCCTTCCGGTCGCCCTGGCCTTCATGTTCGCCTCGACCAACCTCGTCGTGGAGTTGAGCGCGGTCCTCTGGGTGTTGATGGGGCCGCTGTTTGTCTTCGCCGAATTCGTCGGCGCCATCGTTCTGATCGGCACGATGTGGGCCATCGTCCGGTTCACGCTTCCCGAGGGATTGGAAGAGGAGGCCCGGAAGGCGGCCGCCGAAAGCGAGAGGACGACCATGCCCTGCGGCTCCGATTCCGAAGGCGACGAACGGCCGCTTCGAGACAGGATCAGGAGCAGGGAAAGCTGGGGCGCCGTGGCCGGCGCCTTCAAGATGGACGTCATGATGGTGTGGAAGGAGCTGGCGGCCGGCTTCCTCATCGCCGGCTTTCTCATGGCGCTGGTCCCGCGAGACTGGTGGCAGGCGGTCTTCATCTCCCAGGCGCCCACG
>JBOHXF010000075.1:0-4199 GCA_050737455.1 Opitutaceae bacterium
GTCCGGTAGACCCCGAGGAAAAAAGGTTTTACAACCCGGGAATCGGCCCTCTTGGTTTACCGGCGATTCTTGGCGAGATTGTTACCGCGCCCCCCAATTAGAGAGTCATGTCGAAACTTTTCCCCAAATCGGTCAACCGGCTGCCCATTCAGATCGTTGTCTATTTGTTTGTTGTGAGCGGACTGGTGGTTTCGGGATTCGCCTATTACGTCACGCCGAAATACACCCGCGTGGGCTATGCCCCGGTCCAGCCTGTGCCCTTCAGCCACGCGCTCCACGCCGGGCAGCTCGGGATCGACTGCCGATACTGCCACAGCAATGTCGAGACCTCCGGGTTCGCGAACCTGCCGACGTCGCAGACTTGCATGAACTGCCACAGCCAGGTCAAGACGAACAGCCCGCTGCTCGCCGGCGTCCGCCGCAGCTACGAGACGGGCCAGCCCATCGTCTGGGTGCAGATCCACAAGGTGCCCGAGTACGTCTACTTCAACCACGCGATCCACATAGCCCGCGGAGTGAGCTGCGTTGAGTGCCACGGGCCGGTCAACCACATGGACGTTGTGGCCGAGAACAAGTCCCTCAGCATGGGCTTCTGCCTCAACTGCCACCGCGACCCCGCCGACCACCTGCGGCCGCTGGCCGAAGTGACGAATCTAGATTGGAAGGCGCCCAGCCCCGAGGCGCAGCGCAGGATGGGCCTGAAGTTCGTGCACGACTGGAATGTGAATCCGCCCACAAGCTGCTCAGGTTGCCATCGATGAAACGCAAAGTCACCCATCCCGCCCCATCCGAAAGGGCCCTGCGCGGCCCGCGCTACTGGCGCACCCTGGACGAGCTGGCGGAGACCGCCGGCTTTCGTGAGCATCTCGAGCGCGAGTTTCCCGACGGGGCCTCCACGCTCGACGGCGTGGATCGCCGCCAGTTCATGAAGATCATGGCTGCCTCCTTCGCGCTGGGCGGAGTGGGGCTTGCGGGCTGCCGGCGCCCGGAATCCGACATCCTGCCCTTCGGCAAGTCGGTCGAGGGCGCCATTCCCGGGCTGCCGCTGTACTATGCCACGGCGATGCCGCTGCGCCGGACGGCGATGCCGGTCCTCGCCGAGTCCTATCAGGGCCGGCCGACCAAGATCGAAGGGAATCCGGGCTATGCGCCGCACGGCGGGGCAACCTCGCTTTACGCGCAGGCCTCCATCCTCGACCTTTACGATCCCGACCGCTCCCGGGCCCACACGCGGAACGGCTCGGAGATCGATGCGGGGCTGGTCGCGCAACTGCTTGAGGGCATTGCCGCGGCCCACGCGTCCTCCCATGGGGACGGCCTGGCGTTCCTGGCGGGAAGCTCCTCGTCGCCGACGCGGGGGCGCCTCGTGGGCGCTCTGCGGCGGAAATTCCCCAAGGTCCGCTGGGCCGAATACGATCCGGTGAGGGACGAAGCCCCGGACGAGGCCACCCGGGCCGTTTTTGGCCGGCCTCTGCGGCCTCTCTACCATTTCCACCAAGCGAAGCGCGTCGTCTCGATCGACGCCGATTTTCTAGGCGCGGAGGCCGGAAGCCTGCAGTTCGCTCGCGAGTTCGCGCGGGCCCGCCGTGTCAAGAACAAGGACGATCCGATGAGCCGCCTCTACGTCGCGGAGAGCGGGTTCACCTTGACGGGCGCCATGGCGGACCATCGCCTGCGGATGGCCTCGAGCCACATGCTCGCGTTCGCGGCGGCGCTCGCTTCTCAGGTGACGGGCGACTCCTCCTTCGACCGCTTCACCCAGGGCGTCGACCTCAAGCCCGAATGGATTGCGGACTGCGCGGCGGACCTGGCGGCCAGCAAGGGCGAATGCATCGTCGTCGCCGGCGCCCATCTGCCGGCCGCGGTCCACGCCGTGGCGTACGCCATCAACGCGGCGTTGGGCAACTTGGGCCAGACGATCGAGTTCGTCGACCTGCAGGCTCCCGCCGCCCAATCGATCGGCGAACTCGCCGAGGCGATCCGGGCCGGATCGGTCAAGACCCTCGTGATTTTTGGCGGCAACCCGGTGTACGACGCGCCGGCGGACCTCGACTGGATATCCCTTCAGAAGTCCGTGGCCCAGGTCGTGCGTCTGGGCTACCGCCCGGACGAGACCGCGCTTTGGTCGGGCGTGAACCTGGCGGAGGCCCATTACCTCGAGTCGTGGGGCGACGGCCGGACCTACGATGGGACGCTTGCTTCGATCCAGCCGCTGATCGCGCCGCTGTTCGGCGGCCTCACGGAGATCGAAGTGCTCGCCCGGATCGCGGGGGAGCCAAACAGTGATCCCCGCGCGCTCGTCGAGGCGACCTTTGTCGAATCGACTCGCGGAAGCGCTCTCGATTTCAAACGGTTCCTGCACGATGGGATATTGAGCGGATCGGCCTATCCGACCGTGAATGCGGAGTTCGATCCGACCGGTCTCGCGAAGCTCACGGGCGAGCGCGGCCCGCCGGGATATCCGACGCTTTCCGAGACGAACCTCGAGGTGCGCTTTGTCGCCGATTACAAGGTTGACGACGGGCGCTTCGCCAACAACGGCTGGCTGCAGGAATGTCCCGAGCCGATGACGCGGGTCTCTTGGGACAATCTGATCCTGGTGAGCCCGAAGCTGGGCAAGCGCCTGAAGATTGTCCTGCGGCGCATACCGATCCAAGTCGGACGCACCGAGGCGCAAAACATCCACAAGGGCATCGAGGCGGCTCCGATCGCCGAACTGACCGTCGGCGGCCGGACCGTGCGCGGACCACTGGAGATTCAGCCTGGACTGTCGGACTACACCATCGTGGTTCCCCTCGGCTATGGCCGGCGAAGCTGCGGGCGAATTGGCGACGGGGTGGGATTCGACGCTTACCGCCTCCGCACCTCCTCCACGCCGCATATCGCGGAAGGAGGTTCGCTTCGGCTGACGGGCGAGACCTATGTCGTGGCCAACATCCAGGAGCACTGGTCGATGGAGGGTCGCGCCTTGGTTCGTGAAGCGAATTTGACGGAGTTCCGGGAGCATCCCGATTTTGCGAGGGAGGAGGGGCTCGAATCGGAAACCCCGGCGCCCCTTGGGGCAGCCGTGACCATGCCCCTGGCCGACCAGGTCACGCAGATTCCGCGCGGAAACTCGCTGTACGTGACCCCGAAGTTCACGGGGCTCCAGCAGTGGGGAATGAGCATCGACCTGAACACCTGCATCGGCTGCCAGGCTTGCGTGGTCGCCTGCCAGGCCGAGAACAACATTCCGATCGTCGGCAAGGACCAGGCCGTCCGCGGCCGCGAGATGCACTGGATCCGGATCGACCGGTATTTTTCGGACGGACACGCGGCGAAATCACCGTTCGGCGGGGAAGGCAACCGGGAGATTCCCGAGGATCCGCAGGTGTCGCTTCAACCGCTCCCGTGCATGCAATGCGAGCTCGCGCCGTGCGAGATGGTCTGCCCGGTGAACGCGACCGTCCACGACGACGAGGGGCTCAACGTCATGGTCTACAATCGCTGCGTGGGCACGCGGTACTGCGCGAACAACTGCCCATACAAGGTGAGGCGCTTCAATTACTTCGACTGGAACAAGCGGCACATCGGCCATTTCTACGAGGGCCCGCTTGGGCCTGCCGGGATTCCCGAGCTCGTGCAGATGGTGAAGAACCCCGAAGTGACGCTTCGCATCCGCGGAGTGATGGAGAAATGCACTTACTGCATCCAGCGGATCGAGAACGGAAAGATCCAATGGAAGGTCAAGGCGACCCGTGAGGGCCGGCCGGGAGATGTCCGGGTGCCCGACGGGGTCATCAAAACCGCCTGCCAGCAGGTCTGCCCGGTCGAAGCGATCGTTTTCGGCGACATTCTCCAGACCGACAGCGCCGTCTCGCAGGCCAAGGCCCGAAAACAGGATTACACCCTCCTCGACTATCTCAACACGCGGCCGCGCACGACCTATCTTGCGCGTTTGCGCAATCCCAATCCACGGATGCCCGATTACCACTCCCTGCCGCTCAGCCGGATCGAGCATGAGCTGAAGAATAGTCCGGCCGGATTCAAGGAAGGAGCGGACTCCTGATGTCGGAGGCCGCCGCCGCCGTCGCCTCGCCGGCCATCCTGCGCGAGGTCCAGCCCGCCGACTTCGCGCGCGCCCCCCTGGTCGAAAACGGCCGCAGCTTCGGCTGGATCAGCGACAAGATCTGCGGCATCGTCGAGGGGAAGACTCCCTC
>JBOHXF010000076.1:0-8418 GCA_050737455.1 Opitutaceae bacterium
ATCGCACCCTGACCAAGAGCTTTCACGAATCGCAGATTTTTCGCATTGACCATTACCTCGGCAAGGAAACCGTCCAGAACATCCTGGCTTTCCGCTTCGCCAACTCGCTCTTCGAGCCTATCTGGAACCGCCGCTATGTCGACCATGTCGCCATCACCGCCGCCGAGACGGTCGGGGTGGAGCATCGCGGCGGCTACTACGACCATGCCGGCGCCCTGCGGGACATGGTGCAGAACCATCTCATGCAGATCCTTTGCATGGTCGCCATGGAGCCTATGGTGTCCTTCGGCGCGGACGAGATCCGCAACAAGAAGGTGGACGTGCTCCATGCGCTGCGCCCCATTCCGCGGGACGGCGTCAACGCCCATGCCGTCCGTGGCCAGTACGGCCCGGGCTGGATCGCCGGCAAATCCGCGGCTGGGTACCGCCGCGAGCCCGGCGTCGCCCCGGACTCGCAGACGGAAACCTTCGCCGCCCTGCGGATGTTCGTCGACAACTGGCGATGGCAGGACGTGCCGTTTTATCTCCGGACCGGCAAATGCCTCGCGACTCACGCGACCGAAGTGGTGATCCAGTTCCGGACGGTGCCGCACCGCTCGTTCCCCGCCGAGGCGGGCCCGGGATGGCAGTCCTCCCGCCTCATCCTGTCGATCCAGCCGAACGAAGGCATCGTGATGACCTTCCCGGCCAAGATCCCGGGGCCGAAGATGGAACTGCGCACGGTCACGATGAGATTCAGCTACCGGGAGGCGTTTTCCACGCCATCTCCCGACGCCTATGAAACCCTGCTGGGAGATATCCTCCGGAACGACGCCACGCTTTTCATGCGCTGGGACCAAGTCGAGGCGGCCTGGGGGGTGCTGACACCCGTGTTGGAGGCCTGGCGGGAAAGCCCGCCCACCGACTTTCCCAACTACGAGGCCGGCACCTGGGGGCCGGAGGCGGCGCACGGTCTCTTGGCCCAATCCGGACATAGCTGGCCCGTGCCGGCCCGCGCGGCGCGTGTCAAGCAGGCAGGGTCCCTTCTCGAGCGAGATTAGGGAGGGCAATGGTCTCTACCGCGGAAATAGGAATTTTAGCTTCAGTCCGATGAAGTCATTCTCCTTCAGCGTCGGCGAGGATCTGCGTTACGGATGCGGCGTAATCGCCAGAATCGTAAGCACGGGAATGCGTCTCTTTCCGGAGACCTCGTCAGGCCCGTAATGCCAGAAGATTCGGTTAGCTCCTGGCGTGCTATTCTGTGCATACGCCTCGAACACCTTTTCACCGCGCGCACCGCTAAGGGAAGTCAACTCATGCGAATTCAGGCTTGGATGGCTTGGGTTCAGCTCCAGAAAGCCGAGCGCCTTCTTTACCTGCTTGGCGATCGAAGTGCTTGCCGGGTTTCGCTCTAACACGGAAAACTGCTGGTCGCCCGTCGGCGTGAATTTGAGTTTACGCCGCACGGCTCATTTTGCGTGCTTCGCGAACGAGCCCCGGTAGACCGTCTTGCCTTCGGCGGACTCTTTGAGACCCTGTTTCACACTTGCGAGGGTTGCAGGGTTCACGAAGAGCCATGCTTCCGATGCCGGTATCGCCTTGACAGGATCGAGGAACACCTGCCCGAGCGGGTTGCGGTAGATGTTGAAAGCGGTTCCCCCGAGCACGGCTGCGCCAAGCGATAGTCGCTTCTTCGCGTCCGGCTGCGCAAATTCGGTAACCAGTTGGAAGTCGGAATTCTTGATTATTGCCGTTGCCATGATCGAAGGGTGAGCACTGTGGGGCGGAATGTCAAGTGGGCCGAGCCCACCATGGGGCAAACCGCAATTACCAGACTAACCAGGCACCGCTTCCCCGAAAAGTGACCATTGCCACGAACAGCGACTCGTCGCGGGCAGGTCGCGGCGTGCCAAGATTAAGTGGAAATCAATCTGAGCCGAGGAATCAATGCGACGTGCGAATGGATTGGCAGGCCCATAGCGCGACGGCCCCGGCCACCGTGTTCCTGACCGGCGCGACCGGAACGGTCGGCAGCGCTATCCTAGAGGCGCTGATTCGATCCAAATGATCCGACATCGACTGTCTGCTGCTGCAGCGGAGATGCCGTGCGGATTCGCTTCGCGGATGCAAGCGCGGTCCTCGGAGCCATGACCGATCGTCGGCTCGCATCGCGCATCGGACCGAGACGCGAGTACGACTTCATCACTCCATTTCAGCTTCGTACGGCGTTCGGCGATGCAGATTGGCGGATCCCACTAGTAGACATAATATTCCTTGTGCGACATTGTCCAGTGGGCGATTCGGCGATTTCTAAAGCCTTGCCGCCGTTCGAACGCTGCCCGTGCGAAATCGTGCTTCTCCATGTATGTTCGGCCGACCGCGAGCAGCGCGGATCCGTCGTGGGGCTCCAGCTTGAGCCGCACGTGAGCCGCCGCGCGCGTTCCGATCCAATGGCGGAGGAGCAGCAGAAGGTCGATCCGGGTGCGCCGGAACTCCGGCCTGTCTTCCGCCGTGAGCGTTGGCCGCGCCGCAGCCAAAGCCTGCGCAGTCTGCTTCAGTTCGCCGGCGGGTCGTACGCGGCCTTCTCGCCCTTTCAGGACGCCGATTCGGGATGCACGCCGGTCGGCGCGGGCGGGAGCGTGCGCAGGAAGGCCCACAGGGCCTGGAGCTCGGTGTTGCTCATCTCCCCGAAGGCCCGCGGCATCACCGGGCTCAGTTCCGTCCCGTCGGGGCGATGGCCGGTGCGCACGGTTCGGATGAAATCGGCTTCGGTCCACCCGTTCAGTTGCCCCGCGGGCGTGAGGTTGGCGGCCGGCGGCCAGTCAGGCGGTCCGATGGGGATTTTGCCTCCGGAGAAATTCGAACCGTGGCAGCTCGTGCACGTCGCGGACAGGTACCGGCCATAGGCCGCGGTCGGCCCGGGTGTCACCTGGGAAGGGCGCAGGGTCGCATGGTCGATCTCCTCCGCGGCCAACCTCATTTTCCCGGTGGCGAGCAGCATCCGCGCGACCGGCCCGATCCGCATCGGCAGGTTGGTGCGATCCACGGGAGGGAGCGCCTTCACGAACGCGATGACATCGCCCATGTCCTCAGTGGTGAAGCGCGCATAGTCCTCCGACGGCATGAAGAACAGAGGCCGCCCGCCAAGTCCGATCCCGTGTCGGATTGCGCGGACGAAATCCTCATCGGAGAAGCTGGGCGGCAATCCGCCCCTGCCGCGAGTCAGGTTCGGGGCGTAAACCAGGCCCATCGCCGAATTATCCATGACTTCGCCGCCTCCCATATCCGCGCCGTGGCAGTCCACGCATCCGCGGATCGCGGCGATATGGCGCCCGCGGGCGATCGCCGCAGGATCGGTCGGCACGTCCGGAGGCGACACGGCCACCGAATAGATCCTGAGTAATTTGGCAGAGGAGCGCCAGTAAACGAGCCCGGCGCCCGCAGCCACAAGGATCGCGCAGACGACGACGAAGCCGAGCAGAACCTTGATGAAGCGGACCATGGGCCCCTGGTTTAAGGGTCGTTCCGACCGACGTCAATCGGCCATTCGCATGCCGCAACTCCTGGGGTTCGGACCGTAGGCGAAGACGCTGCCCGCATCGGGTTCTCACCTACTTTGGCGGCGACGCGCGGCACTCGGCGGCCGGCCCGCAGTCAGTCGCCGCCTTTGGGCAACCGGCTCGTCCTCGTCGAAATCTCAACCATGCATCGTCTCCTTTCCGTCCGCTTCGCGGCCCCGCTTCTTCTCGTGCTCGCGTTCGTCCCCACCGCTCTGCGCGCGCAAACGATCCTGCCCGACGCCACCGCCGGCCAGGCCTACTCCTTTCAGATAACAACGAATCCGCCGCAGCCCGCCGGCACGGCCTACTCCGCCGACGGATTGCCTTCGGGTCTCGCGGTCGATGCGTCCTCGGGGCTGATCGCGGGCACGACGACGGCGGTTGGCACCTACAAGGGCAACCTCGAGCTGGACGCGGGCGGTTCGAGCTCGACGTACCCGTTTCAAATCACGGTGGACCCGGCCGCCGGCACACCGGTGATCACCAGCCCGGGAGCGGCGGTTGGCACGGTCGGAACGGCGTTTTCCTACACGCTGACCGCGACCGATAATCCCGGCAGCTTCAACATCGCGCAACTGCCTCCGGGACTGACTGCGTCGGGCGCGACGATCTCGGGAACGCCCACGGCGGCCGGACTTTTCTTCACGTCGGTCAGCGGTGACAACGGAAACGGCCAGGGCGCGGTCCTCGTCCTCATGTTCACGATGGATCCGGCCGGACCGGTGCCCGAGGTGACCAGCGCCCTCGCGGCTTCCGGCATGCCAAACGCTGCGTACACATACACGATCACGGCGACGAATCAGCCCACCTCGTTCGCCGCGACGAATCTGCCGGCCGGCCTGACCCTCGACGCCGGCACAGGCGTCATCTCCGGCACCCCCACCGCCCCGGCGGTCACGACGGTCGGTCTGTCGGCAGCGAACGGCTACGGGAGCGGCCCCCTCTCCAATCTCACTCTGACGATCGGCGCGTTCTCCTCCATCACGAGCGCAGCGGATCTTTCCGGGACGGTCGGCGCGCCCCTGTCCTACACGCTGACCGCGGACAACAGCCCGTACAATTACGCGGTGGACGGCCTGCCGGCGGGACTCACGCTCAATTCCATCACGGGCGTCGTCTCCGGAACCCCGGCGACGGCCGGCACCTACACGCTCACCGCAACGGCGCTCAACTCCCTCGGCGACGGGCCGCCCACGGCCCTCACGCTCACCGTCACCGACCCGGGCGGCGTCGGCGGCGATCCGGTGCCTCCGGCGATCGTGACTCAGCCCGCCGATCAGACCGGCACGATCGGATCGACCGTCCAGTTCTCGGTCACGGCTGCGGGATCCGGCGCCTTCACTTACCAGTGGTCGCTGGGCGGCAAACCCATTTCCGGCCAGACCGGTCCGTCGCTCATGATCGCGAACCTCCAGGCCACGGACGCCGGCGCCTATTCGGTGACCGTATCCAACGGCGTGGGATCGGTGACGTCGGAGCCCGCGACGCTGACTCTCTCCTCGCTGACGGTTCCGCCCGCCATCACGTATGAGCCGGCGAACGCCACGGCGACCGTGGGTTCGCCCGTAAGTTTTTCGGTGGGCGCGACCGGATCGACGCCCTTGTCCTACCAGTGGAGCTTCGGAGGCGTTCCGATCGCTGGGGCCACGGGGCCCGTGCTGACGTTATCGAGCCCCATCCTCTCGGATGCAGGGTCTTACACGGCGACCGTCACGAACGCGGCAGGCTCGGCGGCCAGCGAGGCTGCGGTCCTGACCGTTTCGCCAACCGCGGTCGCGCCCATCTTCGAATGGCAGCCGAGTTCGGTGGCGGTCAATCCGGGCGGCACGGCCGTGTTCTCGGTGGGCATCGCCGGCACGGCCCCGTTCGCCTACCAGTGGTATGAGGGCGACGCCGCCATCGCCGGACAGACGGGTTCCACCCTGGTCCTGGACAACGCGCAGGCGAGCGATGCCGGAACCTACCACGTCACGATCGCCAATGCGGCCGGAACCGTCACGAGCGCCGACGCGACCTTGAGCGTTCCGGCCCCGGACGGGGTTCCGGTCCCGATTTCGTTCGAGCTCCAGCCCGTCCCCATAGCGGCGACCGTTGGAGCCAGCGCCAGCTTCTCCGTGGCTGCGACGGGAGACGGCGCAATCTCCTACCAGTGGCGCAAAAACGAGGCGCCGATTCCGGGCGCCACTGGGCCGACCTTCACGATCACCAACGTCCAGGCGTCGGACTCCGGCGTGTACGATGTCCTGGTGGCCAACGCGTTTTCCGCGACCTACTCGACGCCGGCCCCGCTCACGGTCGTCCCCGTGACGACGCCGAGCCGTCTCGTCAACGTTTCCGTGCGCGACTACGTTGGCCTGGGCGACCAGGCGCTCGTCGTGGGCTTTGTCATCCAAGGCTCCGGCCCGAAGCAAACGCTGATCCGCGGCATCGGCCCCACTTTGGCAAACTACGGGGTGACCAGCCCCATGGCGCACCCGGTCCTCACCGTTTACGGCCCGGAGGTGAACCTCGTGGCTTCCAACGACACCTGGGGCGGATCGTCGGCGCTCGCCGCGGCGTTCGCGCAAGTGGGCGCCTTCGCCCTGCCCGCGAACTCGCTCGATTCGGCGGTGCTGACCAGCTTGCCCCCGGCCGCCTACACGGCGGAAGTCACCGGTGCGGACGGCACCACCGGGGTCGCCCTCCTGGAGGCCTACGACGCGGACCCGTCGATTCCCGCGCCCACCTCGCGCTTCACGAACATTTCCGCGCGGGGGATGATCGGCGCCGGACAGAACGCGCCGGCGATCGGCTTCACCCTCGCCGGCACGACTAACCAGACTGTGCTCATCCGCGCCGTGGGCCCGACTCTCGCCGAGTTCGGCGTGAGCGGGACCGTGCCCGATCCCTCGCTCACGCTCTACGACTCCAACCACAACGCCCTCGCGACGAACACCGGCTGGGGCGGAAGCGCGGAATTCGTGGCCGCCTTCAACGCGGTGGGCGCATTCCATCTGCCGACCGACTCGAAGGACTCCGCCTTGCTCGTGACGCTGGCTCCGGGCACGTACACGGTTCAGGCCACGAGCGCGAGCGGAGGCTCGGGCGTCGCGCTCGTTGAGCTCTATCAGTTGCCGTGACCGTGACAGGCCGATCCTGCCGAAGATCGGCCGGATCACCCTGCGTTGCGGATTGGTGCCGAAAAGGCCCGGAGGCATCGCAATTCCGACGAAGACCGCCCGAATTCGTGATGCATGCGGGCTAACCTCGCGGCCCGGGGCCGTGCGCATCGCAGGTGAGGTCCCGCAGGAGGCCGTCGCGCAGGCCGTAGATCCAGCCGTGGACCGCAAGCGCCTGCCCGCGCGCCCATGCATCCCGGACGATCGTCGTCTCGCACACGTTGGCGACCTGGGCGAGGACGTTCAGTTCGCACAGCCGGTCGATCCGCTCGTTTTCGTCCGGGATCGCGCGAAGGCAGCCCTCGTGCTTCGCGCACACGTCCTGGACGTGCTGCAGCCAGTTGTCGGCGAGCCCGACGCGCTCGCAGCGGACGGCGGCGCGCACGCCGCCGCAGCCGTAATGGCCCACAACCATGATGTGCTTCACCTTGAGCACATCGACCGCGAACTGGATGACGGACAGGCAATTGAGATCCGCATGGATCACTAGGTTGGCGAGATTGCGGTGGACGAACACCTCGCCCGGCGGCAGGCCGATGATTTCATTGGCGGGCACACGGCTGTCGGAACAGCCGATCCACAGGTACTCCGGCGACTGCTGGCGCGAGAGCTTGAGGAAGAATTCCGGATCCCGCCCGCGAACGCCGTCCGCCCACGCCCGGTTTTGCTGAAACAGGTGTCCAAGCTTGTCCATGGGTGCCTCCCATGCTCTCGGGCGCCGGCCCGGTGTCGACACCGAATCGCGCGGTCCGGACCGGGGATCAGGCGGCCGGCGCGCCGGGTGCCGGCGGCTGCGGGGGCGCCGCGACCGCGCGTACGAAAAAGTCGCGCCGGCCGATCGTGTCGCCCTCGATGAGGACGCTGATCGTGTACAGGTTCGGCTCCGGAAAGACGACGCCTAGGGCCGGGGTCGGCAGCTCGATCGTCAGGCCCTCCGGCAGCTCGTGCGGGGGAAGGGTGACCCGGCCCTCCGAGCTCCAGACGATCAGTCCGCCCTTCTTTTCGATCCGGATGACGGCGGACACCGCGTCTCCGCCGCGGCGGAGATTGGCGACGATCGGAGTGATGAAAAACGGAGGGGCCTGAAAAGGAAAGCGGTGCGCGTTCCACTGGGCGAAGCATCCGATGTACGAGACCTTCCCCGTGCCGTGCTCGCGGATGGCCCCGTCCGAAAGCAGAATGGCGGGCATGACGACCGGCTCGTTTTCCATGGAGGCGACGATCGCCGCCCGGCCTGCGGCACGCAAGGGAGTAAAAGCGGCCCCCGGAGCTTTTCCGCCTCCCGAATCGGCCGGGGCCCGATGGACGGGACCGCTGGGACAGGCTAATATCCGGGACATGGACTCCCTCGAATCCCTTCACGACTTGTTCGTGGCTGAACTCAAGCGCCTCTACGGCGCCGAGCAGCAGCTCACGCTCTCGCTCCCGCTCCTGGCCAAGGCGGCGAATGCGCCCGAACTGAAATCCCTGTTTGAAGGCCACCTGGAGGAAACCCAGGGCCACCAACGCCGGCTCGGCGAGCTGTTCGAGCGGCTGGACCTGAAGCCGGGCAGGGAGACATGCGCGGCGATGCGCGCGCTCATCGAGGAAGCCGAGGATACGATCGAGCGCGACACCGATCCGGTGGTCGGCGACGCCGCGCTCGTCGTCGCGGCGCAAAAGATCGAGCATTACGAGATCGCCGGCTACGGCAGCGTGCGAACGTTCGCCCGCATTCTCGG
>JBOHXF010000077.1:0-2398 GCA_050737455.1 Opitutaceae bacterium
GGCGTCAGCGGTTCCGCGGCGGAGCGGCTGCTGGGCGCCTTGGGAGTCCCGGGCGTCGTGTACGCCGCCAAGGACCGGCCGTTCACCGCGGCCGCCGCCCGGCGGCACCGGCTCGTCGTCTTCTCGCCGGGGTTCGCGAGCGGCCATCCCTGGCTCGGCGCGGCTCGGGGCGCCGGAGCCGATTGCTGGGGCGAGCTGGATTTCGCGTCGCTCTTTTGGAAGGGCTCGGTCGTCGCGGTCACCGGCACGAACGGCAAGACCACCGTGACCGAGTTCCTCACCCATGCGCTGCGAGGGGCCGGCCGCGAGGCGTACGCGGCCGGCAACATCGGGCGGGCGCTCAGCGCTCTGGTCGCCGACCGGGACGGGGGCTTGCCCTCCGACCTGGCGGTGTGCGAGGTGAGCTCCTTTCAGGCGGAAAGCCTGCGGCATCTGCGGGCTTCGGCGACCCTGTGGATTAATTTTGCGGAGGACCACCTGGAGCGCCACGCGGGCCTCCCGGAATATTTCGCGGCAAAGGCGGCGCTCGCCAACCGCTCCGACGCGCTGTTCGCGGGCTCGTCCGTCTGGACATTCGCGCAGCGCGAGCCTTCGGCGCTCGGGCTCCTGCGCGGCGCCGGTCGGATCGCGTGGGTGCCCACCGAGGCGCAGCCCGCCGACGCCCTGCTGGCAGGGACCGTTTTCGCCGAATATCCGCAGCGGGAGAATTTCCTGCTCGCGGCCGCCTGGTGGAAGGCCGCGGGCCTGGCCGCGCGCATCCTTTACGACGCGGCCCGGGACTTCCGGCTCGGCGCCCACCGGCTCGCCCGGGTCGGCGCGAGGGGCGGGGTCGCCTACTGGAACGATTCGAAGGCCACCAATTTCCACGCGGCGGAGGCGGCGCTGCGCCGGTTCGCCGTTCCGGTGCTGCTCATCGCGGGCGGCAAGTCCAAAGGCGGCGACCTGGAGGGCTTCGCGCGGCGGATCGCCTCGCGCGTTCGCCACGCCTTCCTGATCGGCGACGCGGCCCCCGCCCTGGCTTCAGCTCTGGACGCGGCCATGGTCCCTCACACCCGCTGCGTGAGCCTCCGCGAGGCGGTCCGCGCCGCCTCCTCCTCCGCGCATCCGGGCGATCAGATCGTGCTCAGCCCGGGATTCTCCAGCCTCGATCAGTTCCG
Source organism: Opitutaceae bacterium (assembly GCA_050737455.1). Lineage (GTDB taxonomy): Bacteria > Verrucomicrobiota > Verrucomicrobiia > Opitutales > Opitutaceae > Palsa-1447. Next base: position 1,158 of record JBOHXF010000077.1, read on the forward strand.
GAGCTACGAGGACCGGGGCGCCCAGTTCGAGGCGCTTGCGCGCGATCGGATCGCCTCGCCGGCCGCTCCTCCGCTGGTTTCCCATCGAACCGAATCTCCATGATCCCGCCCGCCCGCCCCCCTTTCGCCACTTCATGAAAATCCTAAAAATTTCCGGCATCGTCGCCGGCCTGCACGTGCTCGCCCTGGTCCTCATCTTCGCGATCCCGGGTTGCAATTCGACCTCCCAACCGGCCGCGCTGACGGCCGCCGCTCCCGCGATGGCCGCCCCCGTCGTCCCAATCGCGGAAGCAACTCCGGTTTCGCCGCTTTCGGCCGCGCCCGATCTCGCCCCGCCGGAGGACGGCGCGGACGCCGGAGCCGCGGCCTCGCCCGCGGGGATCGCCTTCTATCCGCCGACCCGGCCGGGAACGCCGGCAGCCCAGGAACTGGCCGGCAAGCCGGGGCCGGAGGTCACACCGGCCGTCACGTACGAAGTGAAGTCTGGCGACACCCTGGGGGCGATCGCCCTCCGCCATCACATCCGGCTATCGGAGCTGCGCGCCGCCAATCGCCTGCGGTCCGGATCGGTCATCCATCCCGGCCAGAAGCTGCTCATCCCCACGCGGTCGGGCCCGCGGCCGAGAGCCACCGAGGGGCGGCCTGAATCGGCGCCGCATTCCGCTTCCGCGCCCTCGGCGCCGAGCGGCGCGGAATCGACCTATGTCGTCAAGCCGGGCGACCGTCTGAGCTCGATCGCCCACCGTTTTGGGCTGACGACGGGCCGCCTGGCGGCGGCCAACAACATCACGAACCCGCGGCTGATCCGGGCGGGCCAGAGCCTGGTCATTCCAAAGGGCCGCGGCGTTCGCAAAAAGCGCATGTCCACTCCGCGGCCCGAGGCGGCGCCGGCGCCCGAACCGCCGCCGGCGGCGTCGCCGAATCCGGAACCGACGCCCGTCGTGCCGGTGCCTCCGGCGGCGTCGAACGGACCGTCCTCGGACGCGGTTCCCGTCATCCGGATTCCGGCCGGCGGATCCGCGCCGAACCCGGACGCCGGAGGCGCCAACCCCTCGAGCTGATCGCCGGTGAATTACGCCCGCGCCATCGTCGCTCCCCTCCCGCCGGCGCAACGCGGAAAATTCCTGCCGAGTCCGGTCGGGATCATCCTTCTGTGCGCGATCGGCCTGACTGTGCTCGGCTTGACGATCCTTTTCAGTGCTAGCGCGCCGATGAAGGAGGGCCCCTACTACTACCTTGGC
>JBOHXF010000078.1:0-5985 GCA_050737455.1 Opitutaceae bacterium
CCTCGGCCCAGGCGATCTGCCCCAGGAGGGCGGGCTGGGCGAAGCAGCCGTCGCGTACGGCAAAGGTTGTTACGTCGGCCAGGAAGTGATGTCCCGGCTCAAGACGCGCGGCCGGCTCCGGCGGCGCCTGTGCCGCGTGCGGTGGGCGGGTGCGCGGCCGCCCCTGCCCGCGCCAGTTCTTTCCGGCGATCGGAGGGTCGGGGAACTCAGGTCGGCGGTTCCGGATGCCGCGCCGGGGCGGTCCGTGGGTTTCGCCATGCTCCCCGCCGAAATTTCCGAAGCAACTGGACTCACGCTGGCGGTCGACGGAGAACCTCGCCTGGAAATCCTTTAGAAGCGCGAGTCGCGCGTTTTGTAAGATTGACCGATTTCGCTCCGGCGCGTTGGTTGGGCGCTGCCGATGAACAAGGCAGAACTCACGGACGCCGTACAAAAACATCTGGGCCGCGGCGCTTCGAAAGCTGCCGCGGAACGCGCGATCGACGCCGTGCTCGCCTCGGTGAAACAGGGCCTGGGCCGTGACAAGGAGGTGCAGATCGTGGGCTTTGGCACCTTCCAGGTCGCGGCCCGTCCCGCCCGCCGCGGTTTCAACCCGCACACGCGCCGCCCGATGAGGATCCCGGCCATGAAAACCGTGCGGTTCCGCCCGGGGGCGGCGCTGCGCGACGGAACGTAGCCCCGGTGATGCGTTTCGGTTTGGAAGCGGCGTTCCGTGTCCGCTTCGGACGCGGTCCGGAGATCGTGACCCGGGCGCCGGGCCGCGTGGAATTCATAGGCAACCACACCGATTACAATGGGGGCGCCGTGCTGGGCGCCGCGATAGATCGCACGGTGTGGGTCGGGCTCGCGCGGCGCGGCGACGGCGTGCGGCGGTTTTCGACCCAGGCCGAGGAACGCGTCGTCGAGCGCTCCGCCGCCGATCCCGAGCGCGCCGAAGGGGCGGACCGGTGGCTCAACTATCCGCTGGGCGTGCTGGCCGCCATGGCGCATTTCGGCCTGCCGGTGCCCGGCGGCTTTGATCTGCACGTCGAATCGGACCTGCCGCCCGGCGCCGGGCTCAGCAGCAGCGCGGCGCTCGAACTGGCCTCCGCCCTGGCTTTCGCCGGCGCCGCCGGCGCGAAAATGCCGACGGATCTCCTGGTGCGGATCGGACGGCACGCCGAGAATCACTTCGTCGGGGTGCCCTGCGGCATTCTCGATCAAGGGGTGTCCGGATTCGGCCGGCGCGGCGAACTGGTCTTCATCGACTGCCGGAGGCCCGCGTTCTCGACTGTGCCGATGCCTGGCGGGGCGCATTTCTGGATCTTCAGCACGCACGTGGGGCATGCGCTCGTCGATGGATTGTACGCCGAGCGCCATCGCGAGTGCGCCGAGGCGGCGCGGATGCTTGGCGTCGGCCTGCTCGCGGACCTGACGCCCGGCGCATTCGAGACCGCAGCCTACCGGCTGCCCGAGGTCCTTTGCCGCCGGGCCCGCCACGTCGTCGAGGAGATCGCCCGAGTCGGCGGGACGGTTGCGGCATTGAAGGCCGGCGATCTGAAGGCGGTCGGCGCCCTCCTCACCGCGTCGCATCGCAGCTCCCAGCGGCTATTCGAGAACAGCACGCCGGAACTCGATTTCCTCGTCGACGCGCTGGCGTCGTCGGAAGGCGTCTTCGGCGCGCGGCTGACGGGTGGAGGCTTCGGGGGCTCCGTCCTGGCGCTCGCCTCGCCGCGTTTCGGGCCCGAGAGAGCCGGGGAGGTCGCCGAGAAGTACGTCAGGCGCTTCGGCGCATCGCCCGCCATCCTGCGCGCCGGCACGGCGGACGGGGCGGAGCGCATCGCCTGAAGGCCTCCTTTCAGAAGATCGGCGAAACTTGGGCGAACCAGGAATCGATCGGGCCGCGCAGCGCGAGGAAGTAGATTGCCCCGGCGATCGCGAGCATCGGACCGAAGGGCACTTGGGCGCCCAGGCCGGGACGGCGTCGCGTACGCAGGATAATCGAGAGGGCGATCCACAGGACGCCGACAAGCGAGCCGCCGAATACGGCAAAGATGGCGCCATGCCAGCCGCAGAAGGCGCCGATGGCGCCGACAAAGATCACATCGCCCATGCCGATCGCCTCCTTCTTGAGAAGGCTGCCGGTGATCGCCGCAATCCACAGAACCAGTCCGGAACCGACCAGGAGGCCCTCCACTGCGGCGGCGACCGATCGCACGCCGTCCAGGGCGAACCCATCGCCTCGATCGCCGTGGAGGGCGGGGACCAGAAGCGACAGGACGATCCCGGCGAGGCCCAGCCCGACGGTCAGCCCCTCGGGGATGATGAGGTGGTCAAGGTCGATGAAGGTCGCCGCAATGAGCGCGCTGAGAAACACCCATCCGCAGAGCGCGACGGCGGGCGGGTACCGGAGCTTGCAGGCGAGGAACGCAGCCGCCGTGAGCGCTTCGACGAGAGGGTATTGCCCCGGGATGCGCCGGCCGCAGCAGCGGGCCTTCCGTCCGAGGATGAACCAGGAGAGGATCGGAATATTGTCGCGCCAGGCAATCGGCGCGCCGCATTCGCAATGGGATCCCGGCCGAAGGAGTGAGGCGCCCGCCGGCAGGCGCCGGATCACGACGTTGAGGAAGCTGCCGACGCATGCGCCTACGACCAGGGCGATCACGTCGGTGAATCCGGGAGGGAGGCCGAAGAGGGCGGGAGCGATGGGGTTCAACGGCGGTCAGGTTCTCAACGCGGCGATCATGATGGGAACGGTGCGGGCCGCGGGCACCCCGGTCCAGATTTCCAGGGCTTTCGCGCCCTGGTGGGCGAGCATGCCGAGACCGCTCGACGCCGGAACGCCGAGAGCCTTCGCTTCGCGGATCAGGGCGGTCTCCGGCGGATTGTAGATCATGTCAAAGACCGCTTTCGGCCGGGGAATGCTCGCCAGCGCGAGGGGAGCCTGGTCGGTGGGTTTCAAGCCGAGGCTAGTGGCGTTCACGACGAGGGCTCCCGCCGGGACCGGCGGGTTCGCGCGGCCCGGATCGAAGCTGGACAACGCGGCGGCGCCCGCGAGCGGATGCAGGAGGGCGAGCAGGGCGTCGCGCCGCTCCACCGTGCGGTTGCCGATCGCGAGGCTCGCGCAGCCGGCGAGCAGGCATTCGACCGCGGCGCCGCGCGCCGCCCCTCCGGCGCCCAGCAGGACAATGGGACGGCCGGCCAAGCCGGCTCCGAACGCTTCGGCGACGGCCGAATTCAACCCGTAGCCGTCGGTGTTGAAGCCTTTCCATCCGCGGGCCCCGGCGAGCAGTGTGTTCACCGCGCCGGCCTTCCGCGCCTGCGGATCGATCTCGGCGACGAGGCCCACTACGGCGACCTTGTGCGGCACGGTCAGATTGACGCCGCGGAAGCCGCGCCGGGCCAGCAGATCGAGCGCCTCGGGAAGATCCCCGGGCGCCACTTCGAATCGGCTGTAGTGCCACGAGGCAAAGCGAGGATCCGCCTCGGCGAGATGAGCCAAGGCCGCGTTGTGCATCCGCGGGCTCAGGGAATGGGCGACCGGAAATCCCAGCACGGCCAGCTCGGTGCCGGGGAACGAGGCGGCGCGCAGGTCGGCGAGCGTCAGGACCAAATCGTGGGCCATCGAGCGCGGGCTAACCGGAATGTTTCATGAAAACGGCCGAAGCTCGATCGATCCGGCAATCATTCCGCGCCCGGCTAGGCTTCGTAGCGGGCGTAAGCCGCCTCGAATTCCTCGATGAAGCCCGCGAACAGGGGTGCCCGCTCGGGCTGGCCCGACTCGATATAATGCCGGGCGATGCTGCGGCAGTTGCGGCAGAGCAGCTCCCGGATCGAGGAGGGCCCCAGGTTTCCGCGATCGGTCGGCCAACCCTCCCCCCTCATCGGATGGGCGAGATCCTCCGCGGACCGAAACCGTCCATACTCGGCGGGATCGACGAAAAATGCGCGGCCCGTTCCGGGGCCGAAGCAGCCGACCAGATACCGGCCCGGCAGGATGACCGGATCGAGCTCGAGCCCGAGCCTGCCCGCAATCAGCAGATAGACGACGCACAGCGAAAGCGGCGTCCCCTTGCGCCGGCGCAGCACCTCGTCGATCAGACAGTTGCGCGGATCGACCGAGTCGTCGGGCTCGGCGCGAAAACCGTACTCGTGAAACAGCACCCGGTTCAGGACGCGGCATTTCTCCCGAAGCGAGCAGGGCTCCGCGAGGAGCTCGCGGCTGCGGCCTGCGATTTCGTCGCACGCCGCGCAGCAGGCGCCGATATCGAGCGAGGGGGACACCGTCCGTGCCAGCAGCATGGATCCGCTTTCCAACTCGTAATTGAGGGAGCGGATGAAGCCGCGAAAATCCGCGACGGGGTCGTTCAGCTTGAGTTCGCGCAGGAACCACGCGGCCGCGTCGGCCCGCGCGTCTTCGCCCCCCGCCGCGGCGGAGCGCAGGAACGGCTCGGCGGCCGCCCCGATCTCCTTGAAATACGCGATGAGCGCCCCGCGCACGGCCGGGCTCGCGTCATCCAGCAGCCTCAGGACCGCGCCCGCGCTTGCTCCGTCTATGGATTTGGGCCGGTCATTTTCCACAAGGCCAAGGAGAATCACCTTGCCGCGGGGCGCAACAGCGAAGGAACGGGGCCGAAAAGATTGGCCGCGGGGCGGATCGGACTTTCCGCCCCGGCCCCTTCATCGGGCTCCGTACAGCGCCGTGCCCACCCGGATCTGCGTGCTTCCGGCCGCGACCGCGGCCCGGAAATCGCCGGTCATGCCCATTGAAAGCTCCGCGAGCGGGTTGCCGAAATCCGCCGCGAGCCTGTCCCTGAGCTCCCGCAAAGCGACGAACGTCCGTTCGGCGAGCGCCGGGTCGTCGGATAGAGGGGCGATGGTCATGAGCCCCTCCACCCCGAGGCTCGGTTCGGCGAGCGCGGCTTCGAGCAGGGCGGGAGCCTCCTCCAGCTCGGCCCCGAATTTGGCCGGATCGCGCCCGGCGTTGATTTGAAGCAAGACGGGCAGGCGTTTCCCGGCCTCCCCTGCGGCGCGCCCGAGGCGGCGGGCCAGCTTGACGCTGTCGACGCTCTGGATGCGGTCGAACAGCCGCGCAGCCGTCTCGGCCTTGTTCGACTGGAGATGTCCGATGAGCTCCCAGCGAATCCGCTCGCGGGCGAGCGGCCGCTTGGCCGCCGCTTCCTGGACGCGGTTTTCCCCGACCGACTCGAGGCCGTACCTTGCCGCGTAGTCGGCCGCCCCGGCCGGATGGGTCTTCGTCACCGCCATGAGCTTCACGCCGGAGGGGACGCGGCCGGCGCGGGCGCAGACCGAAGCGATTTCCAGGCGGATCGCATCCGCCCGGCTTCGGAACTCATCGTAACTCGGCAACATGCGAAGAAGAGACCTTGCGATTAAAATTACTACTTGGTCATTTACGAGAAGGCGTCGCGCGAACACTCTGGTCGGTCATCAATTCGGCTAATCATGCAGATCGAAAACCTCAAGATTTTCGCGGACCTTGTGGAAACCAAAAGTTTCTCCAAATCCGCCAAACTGAATGGCCTCACGCAATCCGCGGTCAGCCAGCAGGCACGCGCAATGGAGCGCCATTTCAAGGCGCTGCTCATCGACCGGAGCCAAAAGCAGTTCCAGCTTACGCGTGAGGGCCAGCGGGTCTACGAATCGGCTAAGGAGATGCTGCATGCTTACGAAACGCTGCTTTCCGAACTCCAGGAGATGAAGAAGGTGATCAGCGGCACCATCCGGATTTCCACCATTTATTCGATCGGGCTGCACGAGCTGCCGCCCTACATCAAGAGATTCCTGCACGATTACCCTTCGGTCAATGTCCGCGTGGAATATCGCCGCTCCAACCTCGTCTACGAGGACATCCTGCACAATTCGGTGGATTTCGGTCTAGTGGCCTTCCCCGTCAAGACCCGGCAGATCGAATCGATTCCGTTCCACAACGACCACCTCGTCGTCATCACCCATCCCCAGCATCCGCTGGCCCGGCGCGGCGGC
>JBOHXF010000079.1:0-4256 GCA_050737455.1 Opitutaceae bacterium
GCGCGATTCGGGCGCGAGCGGAGCCACCTTGGGCTTCAAGTTTGGAGACCAGCATCTGTCCGTGCGGGTGGACCTGCAGGGCGGCCAAGTCCGCACCGAATTTCGGACCGATTCGGCCGATCTGCGCGATGCCCTTGCGGCCCAATGGGGCGCGCTTTCCTCGCCGGACGCCGCCGGCGGCCGGTCCTACTCTTTCGCTCCGCCCCAATTTTCGCACGGAGGCCCGTCGTCCGATTTTCCTTCCTTCGCCGAAGGCCATCCGTCCGGACAGCAAGAGAGCTCCGGGCGCGAGGCCGGCCAACGCCCTTCCCGTCGTTCGGCGTCGCCCGCGGCGGCGCCGGCCCAGGACTCGACCGCCGCCGAGCACGCGGCGACCACTGCAGCCCGCCCGCGCTCAGGCGCGGCGCGCCTGCACGCTTTCGCCTAAAGCCATGTCCGTCTCCCCCGTCAACACCAGTCCAGCGTCGGCGGCCGCCGCCCAGAGCGCATCGGCCGCGTCGAATTCGAACAACACCGTGTCCCTGACGCAGTTCATGCAATTGCTCACGACCGAAATGTCGAACCAGGATCCGCTTCAGCCGATGGATCCCACCCAGACCATGACCCAGCTCGCCCAGTTCACGGGACTGCAGGAGACGGGCGAACTGGTCCAGAACCAGGGGATCAGCACCGCGAGCGCCCTGCTGGGCGCGCAGGTGACGGTGCCCGGCGTCAACGGCAACGCGGCGGTGTCCGGCACGGTGACCGGGATCGACTCCTCCCAGGTATCCGGCGGCGGTTCGCCCCTGCTGATCCTGAGCGGATCGAGCCAGGAATATCCCATCACCTCGATTTCCCAAGTCCAGCCGGCCGCGGCCGCCTCCTCCTCCAGCACCCCTTCGACTTCCCCTTCCTCCTAATCTCAAACCGATCCCTCCATGGCACTTCTTGGAACTCTCACCACCAGCGTCAGCGCGCTCGACGCCTTCACGGCCGGCCTCGATACCGTCGGCAACAACATCGCGAACATCAACACGACCGCGTTCAAAGGTTCGGACGTCAGCTTCGCCGACACCTTTTCCAACGTCGGGACCCAGGTCTCGTCGACCTCGCAGGATTTTACCCAGGGCGCGCTGAGCACGACCGGTGTCCCCACGGACCTTGGGATTTCCGGAAACGGCTTCTTCATCGTCCAGGACCCGAGCACGGGCTCCGAGTACGCGACCCGGGACGGCCAGTTCACCTTCAATTCGGCCGGCTACCTCGTGAACAACGAGGGCATGGAGGTGATGGGCCTGACCGGCGGCACCAGCACGAGCGGAGGCACGGCGGGCGCGATCAAGCTGGGCACCCCGCCGACTGGAACCCAGCTCGAGTCCGTCTCGATCGGCACGGACGGAAGCGTCACCGAATCCTATTCCGACGGCTCCCAGGCCGTGACCAACCAGGTCCTGCTGCAGAATTACGCCGATCCGCAACAACTGGTGAGCCAGGGCGACAACCTTTTCGGCAATCTGGCCGCGGCGGCTCCCACCAACGGCGGAACCCTCCCGACCCTGGTGCCAGGCGGCGGCGTCGGCACCGTCCAGTCGGGCACCCTCGAACAGTCGAACGTCGATCTGACCCAGGAATTCTCGAACATGATCACGCTCCAGCGCGCGTTCGAGGCCAATGCCCGCATGATCACGATCTCGGACACGATCCTCGAGGATGTGGTCAACATGAAGTCCCACTAATCCGCCATGCCCGGGAAGCCCGAAGCCAAGGACGCGAAGGAAGGCAAGGAGCCCAAGGACGCGGCCGCGTCCCCGCCGGAACGTCCAGCGGCGGCCGACGCCCCCAAGCGCTCATGGCAGGCCTGGCTTCCCGCGGCGGTCATCGTGATCGCCGCTCCGGCGGCAAGCTGGGGCGTCACCCGCTTCGTGCTGCTGCCCCGCCTTGAACGGAGGCTGGGGGCCCCCGCTTCGGCGGTTCCCGCCGCGGCCCCGTCCGCCGCCGCCGCGGATGGGAAACTCCCCGCGATTCCGCCGAGCGCCGATTTCAAGGACGTGGTGGTCAATCTCGCCGGGACGATGGGCACGCGGTATCTCAAGACCAGCTTCGCGGTCACGGGTTCGGTCCCGAACTTCAAGGACATCTTCGAGGACAACCGGATGCGGCTCAAGGATGTCACGATCAACGTGCTCTCCTCGCTCACGCTCGCCGATCTGGAGGAGCCGGGTTCGAAGAACGTGCTGCGCGAAAAGCTGGTCAACGCCTATAACCAGGCGCTGGGGCGCAAGCTTTGCGACCAGGTGTACTTTTCGGATTTTGTCGTCCAGTAACCCCGTTTTCAGCCATGGCCGAAGAAGGAGCGCCCCCGCCGCCGCCGGAGCCGAAACCGGCCAGCGAATTTCTCGACCAGTCCGAGATCGACAAGCTGCTCGCGCAGACGGCCCCCGAGGGGGCGGAGAAACCGGTCCTCATCAAGGCGGCATGCGGACGGGCGGGCGCGGAGCCGCGCGAGGCGCCGAAGATCGAGAGCTACGATTTCCGCAACCCGGTATTTCTCTCCGAAGTGGAGCTGCGCCGCCTGAGGCTGCTGCACGAGGATTTCATCCGGTATCTGAGCGCCAGGCTTTCGCTTTTCCTGCGCATGGAGTTCGGCCTGAAGATGGCGCGGCTGACGACCCTGAGCTACGAGAAATTCACGGACGGGCTGCCCAGTCCGACGCACATCTGCCTGTTCAAGGCCGAGCCGCTGCTCGGCGTGGGGATACTGGACATCAATCCGAGGCTCGCACTGACGATCGCCGACCGCCTCCTGGGCGGCCGGGGCCACTCGGTGAAGGCCGAGCGCTACCTCACGGAGATCGAGGTGGGGCTTCTCGAGGACGTGATCCTTATCATGCTGGAGGAGTGGTGCAACCAGTGGAAGACCGAGCAGGACCTGCATCCCCTCATTCTCGGACACGAGAACAACGGACGGTTCCTGCAGACTTCCCCGCGCGACGCCGTCGTGCTCGCGCTGACCCTCGAAGTGAATTTCGGCGACTGTTCCGAACAGCTCCAGCTCGGCGTTCCCTATTATACCATCGAGCCGCTTGTGAAAAAAATGCAGGCGCGCCGCGCCAAGGAAGCCGCGTATGCGACGGTCGAGAAGCAGCGCGCCGCCTGGAGCGGAGCCTACGACGCCATCCGCGTGCCCGTGCGCGCGGAGTGGGACGGTTTCGATATCCCGCTGCGCGAGATCACGCACCTGCGCGTGGGCGACGTCCTGGAGCTTCCCTCCTCGCTCATCCAGCGGACCCGCCTTCTGCTGAACGGCGCCGCCAAGTTCGCGGGGGTCGTCGGGCTGGAGGGCGAATGCGTCTCCGTACAAATCACGCAGCAACTCCCCTCCGCTTAACGAAAGGTATCCGTTCATGCCCGCACCAATGGAAGACAAAGCGCTCGACGTGGTCCTAGACGTCAAGGTCAAGATCACCGTCCAGCTCGGCTCCTGCCATCTGCCTATGCGCGACGTGCTCGAGCTCGCGCCGGGCTCGGTCGTGCAGCTCAACCAGCACGCGACCGATCCTGTGGGTTTGTACGTGAACGACAAGCTCGTGGCCTACGGCGAGGTGGTCGTGGTCGAGGACAATTTCGGCATCAAGATCACCGAACTCGTGGGCAGCGCGAAGACCAAGCCATGAGGAGCCCCGCCGGTTCGAGCGCGTCCGGCGCGACGCCGAAGCGCCTGGCCGTCGGCGGACTGCTGCTTACCGTCGTCCTGGCGTGCGCCGGGCTCGCCTCGATGCGGACGCCGGCGCGCGCCGCGGGCGCAGAAACCGGGATTCGTGCGCCCGACGCCGGGGCGCCGGCCGCCTCTCTTCCGCCCGACACGATGCTCAAGGGGCGCCCGTCGACGGCCGGGGAGCCCTCGCGTTTTTCCGACGGCTTCGGCGGCACCACCGCGGTGATCGTCGTTGTGCTGCTCGGCGCCGCGGCCGGATGGGCCCTGTGGCGGCGATTGCGGATGGCCGCGCCGGCGACGCGCGGCGAGCGGCTGCTCGCGGTCGCCGAGACACGCTCGCTAGGGAACCGGCAATACCTCGTTGTCGCGGCCTACGGCTCCCGGCGCTTTCTGCTTGGCGTGTGCCCGGGGCGGATCGACCTGCTTTCGACCTTGGAAGGCGGCTCCGCCGAGCCGCCGCCCTCGCCATGAATTCGCTCGCGCGCGTTTGCCGCCGGTTTGGAAGGGGTCGGTTCGGACGGCTGCTTGCGGTCGCCTTCGCGCTGACGACGCTCGCCGCCAC
>JBOHXF010000080.1:0-4888 GCA_050737455.1 Opitutaceae bacterium
CGTCGCGACTGCGCCCCAGCCACGCGTCACGCACCGAGCCTGAAATTCCGTCATTGGGGAAGATTAGAAAAACCTTTTCGGCTCCTTTCCAACCAAAACCCGTCGGCGCCGGACCGGAGCTAAAGCAGGGCGTTGTCGATGAGGCGGGCCTCGTCGACCCAGGCGGCCAGCGCCAGCATGTCCGCGCCCGGGCGCACCTCCCGCGTCGGCTCCAGCGTGGCGGCGTCGACGACCGAGACATAGATTGGACGGACCCGGCGGTGCTGGGCGAGGATGTGGGTGACCTCGGCGACCAGCCGGTCGGGGCTGCGCGTTCCCGAGCCCACCATCTCCTTTGCCCGGAAGAGCGCCTGGCTAAGGGCGAGCGCCTCCTTCCGTTGGCTGTCCGTGAAGGAGCGATTGGCCGTCCCCACGGCCAGGCCGTCGGGCTCCCGCACGGTGGGCACCACGATCACCTCGGCCGCGCCGCAGAGATCCTCGATCACCTTGCGGACGACGGCCGCGCGCTGGGCGGTCTTTTGGCCGAAGAGCACGACGTCGGGCCGGACGAGATTGAGAAGCTTGGTCGTGACGGTCGCGACGCCGCGGAAATGGGCCGGGCGGGACTGCCCGCAGAGCGGCCGGCTCAGCGTGTCCTCGACCACCGAGGTCGAGAAACCCTTCGGCAGCAGCTCGCCGGCCGGCGGGGTGAATGCGACGGCCGCGCCGGCCTCCTCGCACGCGCGCAGGTCCCCTCCCGGGTCCCGCAGGTACGGCGCCGCCGATTCATTCGCTCCGAATTGCAACGGGTTGACGATGAGCGACACGACGACTGCATCAGCCCGGTCCGCGGCGGCGCGGACGAGCGCCGCCTTTCCCGCGTGGATGGCCCCCAGCGTGGGCACGAGGGCGACGGTCCTGCCGGCCGACCGCATTTCGGCCGCGAGCGCGGCCATTTCGGACACCGAGGAGACCTGCTTCATGCGCGGCCCCATCCTATAAGGGCGGTTCGGGACCTGGGCAAGCGCGGTCGAGGCGAAAGGACGCACGGGCTTGTGCTCGCCGTCGGGATCGGTCATTTCTGCCGGTCCGCATGATCCGCATCAACGAGAACTACCGCAAGCTGCAGGCCTCGTACCTCTTTTCGGACATTGCTCGGCGGGTGTCGGCCTACGCCGCCGCCCATCCGGACCGGCCGGTGATTCGACTCGGTATCGGGGACGTGACCGAGCCGCTGCCCGGGGCCTGCATCGAGGCGCTCCAGACCGCGGCCGGCGAATTGGGCCGGCGCGCCAGCTTCCGGGGCTATGGGCCTGAGCAAGGCTACCCCTTTCTCCGCGAGGCGGTGGCCGAGCGCGATTACGCCGCGCGTGGATGCCGGATCGAGCCCGACGAGATCTTCATTTCCGACGGGTCCAAATGCGACTGTGGCAACATCCAGGAGATCTTCGCGACCGACATCCGCCTGGCCATTCCCGATCCGGTCTATCCCGTCTATCTCGATACGAACGTGATGGCGGGCCGCACCGGCGGCATCTCGGAGGGCCGGTACGCGGGCGTGCGGTACCTGGACTGCACGCCGGCCAACGGCTACGTGCCGGACGTGCCCCTGGAGGGCGCCGATCTCGTTTACCTCTGCTTCCCGAACAATCCCACCGGCGCCGTGGCCACCCGCGAGCAACTCGCCGCCTGGGTCGCCTACGCGAAGCGGCACGGAGCCGTTCTCCTCTACGACGCCGCGTATGAGGCCTATATCCGCGACCCGCGGATCCCGCGAAGCATCTACGAAATCGAGGGGGCTCGGGACGTCGCGATCGAATTTCGCAGTTTTTCGAAGACCGCGGCCTTCACCGGCGTGCGCTGCGCGTTCGCGGTCGTTCCAAAGAGCGTCACGGCGCTCGACGCCTCGGGCCGGCCGCAGCCGCTCCACGCCCTCTGGAACCGCCGGCACACGACGAAGTTCAACGGGGTCGCCTATCCCGTCCAGCGGGCGGCGGCGGCCGTCTACACGGACGCCGGCCGCGAGCAGACCCGGGCGCTCGCGGATTTCTACCTGGGCAATGCGCGCCTGATCCGGGACGCCATGGAGCGGCTGGGGCTCCCTTGCGTCGGTGGCGAAAACGCGCCCTATATCTGGGTAAACGCCGGCCGCGACTCTTGGGAATTCTTCGACCTCCTGCTCGACCGGGCCCAAGTCGTCTGCACCCCGGGCGCCGGCTTCGGCAAATGCGGGGAGGGGCACGTGCGCATCAGCGCCTTCAATAGCCGCGAAAACGTCGAACGCGCGCTGGAGCGGATCGCCGCCGCCCTGAAGTGATCAGCTTCCCTTGGCCGGAACGTCGGAGGCGATGGCGCGCGCGAGCGCGGCGACATCGGCGCTGAGGAGGCGGGCAAGCCGGCCGTAGTTCTGCCCGCCCCATGGCGCCGCCGGGGCGACGAAGAAGCGCTGCGCGACCAGCTTGGAGTCGGGGCCCGGCGTGGAGATCTGGTATTCGGCCGAAAGCCGGGCGCTCCCGGCCCCCGCCCCCGTATCGCCCTCGCAGCGGAGGATCCGGACCGAAACGACATAATCGGGCGGGGAGTTGATGGGGAAGGGGGCGGTCACGACGTCGGACACGTTCGGCTCGGCGAGAAGCTGCTGGACAATCACCCGTTGAATGCCCGCATCGAGCGGCTCAGCCCAGCGATCGTAGTCATTGAGCAGCAGTTCGTTGGCGCCGCGGCGAACCGCGATGGGACGGTCGCGGAGGTAATCCGGCACCTCCACAGCCCGCAAACCGACGCGCACGCCCGCTGCCCGCGGCATGGCTTCCGCGGCCGCAGCGCCGGCTCCGCTCAGGACAAAGAAACGGGTCCGATCCGGCTGCGGCGCCGGAAGCAGCGTGGCATCGCAAGCGGCGAGGCCGAGGCACAGGAGGGGCACGACGGCACGCGCCGCCCGCCGGGCCGTTCCGCATCGATACTCGGGTTTCATGGAGTCATCTTTCTTCCGACGATGAGCGCGTTGGGGTTTCGCTGGAGAAAATCGGCGAGCTGCCGGACCGAGTCGGCCGCTTCGGAAATGCGGTTGATCGCCTGCACGGCGCCGTCGCCCAGGCCCTGCTGCGCTGCGATGAAGCGCTGCAGCGTGAGGGCGGCATCGTTGAACCGCCGGAGCGCGGCCTGGGCCTGCTGCAGGGTCTCGTGCAGGTCGGCGCCGTTGCGGCCCACCTGTCCGTTCAGCTGATTTACCGCCCGCCGCACGTCGGTCAGGGTGGCGTCGAACGTGCGGAAGGTCTCAAGGATTTCGGGAGAACTTACCAGCCGGTTCACCGACGCGCCGGTCGCCGTCCATTGGGCGACCAGGCCCTTGAAATCCACGCCTTCCAGGCGGCCGCGCGCTTCCTGCATGAGCGACCGCATGTCGGACGCGAGGCCCGCGTAGTCGATTTCGTTCAGCTTGTTCAGGACGGCGGTCGCGTTCGCGTACAGTTCCGAGATCGTCGAAGGCATCTCCGGGATGACAACGTACTGCGGATGGTGCGAGGCGAACTTGGGCGGGTAGAGCCGGGGGTTCTTCACGAAGTTGAGCTCGATGTAAAGAAGCCCGGTCGCAAGGCCGAGGACGCCGAGCTGCGCGCGGAGGCCGTGGGCGACCAGCGACTGCACCTCGCGGCGGTTCGTCACGTCGATCACGTGGCCCGCCGCATTGTAGATGATGTTCCGGTCGAATTCGCAAAGGACCGCCACCGCCGAGTGGTTGGTCGCCGGATCGTACCGGACGTGGAAATTGATCACGCGGCCGACCGGCACGCCGCTCAGCTTGACGGGCGAGCCCACGGTGAGCCCTTGGATCGATTCGTCGAAGTAAACGAGAAACCGCTCGCGCTTGTGCAGGAAATCCATGCTGCCGAACGCCACCAGCGCGACGGCGGCGAGGGCGATCGCCCCCAGGACGAAAGCGCCGATCAGCGATGGACTTACTTTGGTTTTCATTGGCGGGGCGACCCTCCGCCGGAGCGGAGGAATTCGACGACTTTCGGATTGTTACTGGAGGCGACCAGTTCCTCGGGCAAGCCTTCTGCGATGATCCCTTGCGCGTCCCCGTCCAGCAGGATCACCCTGTCGGCCATCCGAAAGATCGAGGACAGCTCGTGGGAGACGATGACGAGCGTCGTCCCGAAGTCGGCGCGGATGCGTCGGATCAGCTCGTCGAGCCGGGCGGAGGTCACCGGGTCCAGGCCCGCCGCCGGCTCGTCGAAAAACACGATGTCCGGATCGAGCGCCAGGGCGCGGGCCAGGCCGGCCCGCTTCATCATTCCACCGCTGATCTCGGTGGGGTAGTAGTCCTCGAATCCGGCCAGCCCGACCTGGTCCAGCTTGAGCGCGGCGATGCGCGAAATGACCGCCGGTTTGAGGTTGGTATGCTCCTCGAGCGGCAGCGAGACGTTTTGCCGGAGCGTGAGCGAACTCCAAAGGGCGTTCCCCTGAAAAAGCATGCCGAATCGCTTGAGCTGCGCGCGGCGCGTTTGCACATCGGCCTCGCTGAACGGGCGTCCGAAAAAGCGGACCGAACCCTGCCGGGGCCGGTTCAGGCCGACGAGGTGGCGCAGAAGCGTGCTCTTGCCCGAGCCCGAGCCGCCGATGATGAAGAACGCCTCGCCCCGAGCCACGCGGAAGCTGACGTCCCGGAGGATCGTCCGGTCGCCGTAACCGCACTCGAGACCCTTCACTTCGATGGCGGGAGGTTCAGATGCCGAGGGCATTGAATAGGACGGCGAAGATCGCATCCGTCACGATGATGAGCAGGATGGACGTGACAACGGCCGAAGTGGCCGCACGGCCGACGCCGGCGGCGCTGCGGTCGGCCTGTAGCCCGCGGAGGCTGCCGGACAGCCCGATCAGCAGGCCGAAGACGACCGCCTTGATG
>JBOHXF010000081.1:0-2169 GCA_050737455.1 Opitutaceae bacterium
TGCCGGTCGCCGATCGCGAAATTGCCGTCGAGCCAGACTTTGTCCGCTCGGTCGCGGGCCAGAACCAGTGCGCGGCCGTAGCGCAGCTTGAGCTTTTCCGCCTGAGGCTCCACCACCCGCAACCCGATCCCGATGTCGTTCGTGAAATGCGCCCCGCCCACGGGGACCGCGCCCGTCAGGTACGGAACCCCGTCCCGATAAAGGACGTAATCGGTCGTGCCGGCGCCCACGTCGAGCGCGAGCACGCCGTTCTGCCGCTCCTCCGGGGTGGTCGTCATGTAACCGGATGCGAGGCTGGAGAGCACCAGTTCGCGCACCTCCAGGTTGCAGCCGCGGATGACATGAATCATGTCCGCCAGGCGCTGCTCCTGACCGTGAACGGTCCAATAGCCGACCTCGAGCCGCTGGCCGACCAGGTGCTCCGGCGAAGCGGGAACAAGCCGGCCGTCGACCCGGAACGGCCGGCGGATGTGGTGCACGACCATCCGGCCCGGCGGAAGCTGCTTGGCCGTCGCGAGCACGCACACCGTGCGGATATCGTTCGCGTCGATCATGTTGTCGGCCGCCTTCACGTTCACGGAGGCCTCGTTGTAGAAGCCTTCGAGGTGGCCGCCCGACTGCGCCAGGAAGACCCCGTCGATCCGTTCGCCGGCGTCCCGCTCGGCCTGTTCGAGCGCGCCCTGGGCGCACGCGCTCGCCGACTTGTAGTCGGCGACCGCGCCCTTGGTGACGCCCTGGGTCGGGCATTCGCCGCGGCCGATGATGGCCAGTTCGCGGCCGGTGTATTCTCCGACGAGCACGGTGACCTTTGAGGTACCGATGTCGACGGCTCCGATGAAGGTGGTGGGGGAGTTCACTGTAGATGAAATTGGAAATGCCAGCCGGCGGGCGGCTCGGGCGGGGGCGGCGCCGCCTCGGCCAGGTTCGCTTCCGGACGGCCGTCGCCGGCGTCCGGGGATGCGGTCGTGACGGGCACTTGCCGGCCGAACGACAGGTCGATCCGCCGGAGCGCCACGGGGGGATGGCCGCTCGAGGCAACATCGAGGATCTCCTCCAGACGGCCCAGTTGATGCTCGAAGTCGTCGCCCGATGTGCCGAAGATCGCGGCGCGCCCCCGCGCCGTGCGCACCTCGATGAGCCCGTCGCTTTCCCAGCGGGCAAGCGACACCACCCGCCAGCCGCGATAGATTCGCGGCGCGTCCACCTTGGCGAGGGCGAGCAGATCCGCCACCCGCTCCATGCCCGCGACCGGGCCCAGGCGCCCGTCCTTCGGCGCGATGCCCGCGAGCCACGGGAGGGTGTCCACGATGAGCGGATCGTAATCCCGGCCTTCGTACACCGTGCCATCCCGGGCCACGAGGAGCGTCCGTTCGGGTTCATTCCCCCGCGCGACCCGCACCCGGGCCACCGGCGCCCGCTCCGACACGCGCACGTCCAGGGTGTGGGGGAACTGCCGGAGCAGCACCGCCGCCTTGACCTGGCCGCTCGCAAGGACCCGGGCCCGCAAGGAGTCCAGTCGGAGGGTGTCGAGCGTCGCGGCGGCCGGCAGGGCCAGGGTCCGGCGGAGCCAGACGGTGTCTCCGTTCAGCACGCCGTCGCTCTCGAGCTCGATGTGGCCGCCGATGAGTTCGCCGCTCGTCGCGTAGCGTTCCGGTTCGCCCGCTTGCATGGCCATCGCCACCTGCCAGGCGGCGGCGCCGGCCAGCGCCAGACCGATCCCGAGAGCCCCGAAGCGAAGCGCACGCGCGACGACGCGGCGCCGACCCTCCCGCGACATCGCGCGGGGCTTCACTTCCTGGGGGAGATCCCTCCAGTGGCGGGCGACGGGCAGATCGACGGGGCTCTTGCTCATGGACGTGGCCGGACGGTTCGGGCCTCCCGGAAACGCTCGAGCGCCGGGGCGATCATCTCCCTGACCAAGGCCGTGAAGTCCAATCCCGCGCAGCGCGCGCTCATCGGCAGGAGGCTCGTTTCCTTCATGCCGGGAAGCGTGTTGATTTCCAGAAAAAACGGCGCCTCCTCCGCGGAAAGGATGAAATCCACCCGCGCGTAGTCGCGGCACCCGCACGCGGCGAACGCCGTCTCGGCGGCCCGCCGCACGCCGGCCGCCACGGCCTCGGGCAGCGGCGCGGGCGCGAAATACTCCGTTAGCCCCTTCGTGTACTTGCT
>JBOHXF010000082.1:0-1903 GCA_050737455.1 Opitutaceae bacterium
GCCTGGCTCCGAGTGGAACGAAGGGCCCGAAGTCGCACGCCGCGCGCAACAACGACGCGGTGGCGCGGGGCGGCAGTTCCGTTACGCTGCTCATCAACATGCCGCGAGACGGCAATCTGATCGTGCATGTTCCCCGCCTGGAGGGCGGGCAGCGTCCGATTCTCGAGGTCACCGTCGACGGCCGGGTGGTCCTGCGCAAGGAGCTGGCGCGAAAGAATCCCAACGCAACCTGGGAATACTTTGGCCAATTTCCGATCCCGCTTTCGGCAGGTCGGCACCGCGTGACCGTCAGCAATGCCCAGGTGGGGACCGCCGACAACTATTGGCTGGATCGGCTGACGGTGGCTTTTGAGCTGACCGACTACCGGCTGCGGCGGGGCCCCAACTTGGATTGCGTCGGCTTGCAGAGCGACGCGTGCATCCTGCTGTGGCTGCGGAATCCGGAATACACGTGGCTGTACTCCCGATTGGGTCAAAAGCCGGTGACCCAGCCGGAGGGACTGCTGCATCTGCGGCATGTGCCCGACGGTGAATACCAAGTCATCTGGATCGACACTCTCACTGGCGCGGTCCTTCGGCGCGATCAAGTCCGGGCTCGGGACGGGCGGATGGTGCTGGTGACGCCGGCGGTCGCCAAGAGCGCCGCGGCGAAGCTGATCCGGATCGTCCGTTAGCCATTTTCCGCAGATCGCGATCGGTAAAGGGCATTTTGTGGTTCTTCACGTTTTGTTGTGGGTGAAACTCCGGTCGAGCAGCAGGAAGGGACGAAAGAATCAGCCAGTGAATTTTTTCGGCGGCTGTTGAAGTTGGAGAAACCGTGGCAGTGACGGCCGTGGAGAAGGATTTGTCGAGGGAGACGGTGAGGGTGCGCGTGCAATGGCCCGAGAGGACGGCGGCGGCGGGACCGCCGGTGCGGGCGGGAGTGCCGGTTATACGACCGGTTGGCGGAGCGGACGTGGCGGCACCTGAGCGTGATGCAGTACTTGTTGGAATTGAGGTGCGCGGTCCCGCGGTCCGAATGTCCGGAGCACCGGGTCAAGACGATCGCGGTGACGTGGGCCCGCACCGGCGGGCGCTTCCCGGTTGCCGCGCAAGCAATAGCGGCGCCCGCAAATCGCGGTCCCGGCTGGACGGGACCCTCCGGTCAGATGCTGGAGCGCCCCCGCTTCATGGCGTCACATTCAGCACGCCAACGGCGCCGATCTCCATGTCGCGCATGCTGTGGTCCACGATCGGGTATTCGCCGGCTTGGCGGGGGATGAGGTCGAAGACCGCGCCCTGGCCCGGCCCGAGGAGGTAAGTCGACACGCCGGTCAGCGCATGGCCCGGGTCGCCGTCGGGGTACACCTCGGCGAAAATCCCGCCGATGACATGAAATGAACTTGTCCGATTCGGCCCAGCGTCGACGACGTACAGCCGGACGCGCCGGCCGACCTTCGCCGGAAGCGGATCGTCCTTGTATTGATAGGCGATGCCGTTGAACACGACCTCGTCCGGCGGGGAGGCGAGCATCTTGTCATAATCTCCCGCCAGCACGCGGCCGCTCACCTGCCGGGTGTACCATTCGCCCTGAACGAGGACATAGCTGGCCTCGGCCCGTGGGAGAGGGATGGCCGGATCCACGATCATCGCGCCGTACATTCCGTTGCCGATATGGAGAAGCGTCGGCGGCGTCCCACAGTGATAGATGAAGGCTCCGGGCGTGGTCGCCACGAACGAGAATTTCAGGGTTTCGCCGACGCCGATCGTTCGATAATCCACGCTCGGAGCGACCTGGGCGGCGTGGAAGTCGATCGAATGCGGCATGGTCCCGTGATTGATCAAAGTGACCTCCACCGTCTGGCCCTGCCGAACGTGAAGGATGGGGCCCGGCACGGTTCCGCCGAACGTCCAGGCCTGATAC
>JBOHXF010000083.1:0-5239 GCA_050737455.1 Opitutaceae bacterium
GGTACCGGTTTCGGAGCAGATCGATCTGTCCGAGACTCAGGAGGTCGTCCGGCGTGGGATACTCGGCAACACAGTGCATCAGCGCGAAATCCTTCCGCCGGTGTTCGAAAAAGCTCACGACGCGATCGATGTCCTCAAGCGGCGTGCCGGCGACCGACGCGATGATCGGCAGCGAGGTCGCCGCGATTCTTTCGAGCAGCGGCCAGTCCGTGAACGAGCAGCTCGCGATCTTGATGAAATCGAATTGCTGGCGCTCGATGAGATCCACCGAAGCCTCGTCGAATCCCGTGCAGAGGGCGAGCAGCCCCAGGCGCGCGGCCTCGGCCTTGAGCGCCTCGAAGGCGCCCGGCTCCAGCCGGGTCTCCCGAAACCGTTTGACGTATTTGACGTCGGTGCGCTCCCGAAAATCGGGATGGATGAACGTGTCGAGCTGCCGGTACTGGAATTTGACGGCGACGCGGGCGCGGCTGGAGCGAACGGCTTCGGCCAGTTCCCGAATGATGCGCAGCCCATGGTCCACGTCCCCCATGTGGTTGTTGGCCAAGTCGAGAATGAACAGGGGATCGTCGATGGAGGCCGTGAAAGCGGACGGGGAGGGATCGCTTGGCTTGATCATGGTGGCGCGAAGAAAGTCGAGCGGATCTTCAACTAAGCATGCCGCAGGCCCGGCAAAGGACCCCCATTATCATCTCATTTATAATCAATGTTAAACGGCATTTAATTCCAGAGGCTCCGTCCGATTCGGCGACGATTGGCCCGGGCTTGGGAAAAATTTTCCCTGGAGACCGTTCGCCCGGGACTGCAGTTCGATCCAATAGTCCAGCAGCACGCGCGGCATCCGCGGGTGACGGCCAAGCAGAAGATAAAGCCAGGGCTTCGAGAACTGAGGAAAGACAACGCGCCGATGTTCCGGCGGGCACGCTTCCAGGCGGGCCCGAAATTCCTCGATGAGATCGATCCGCCGCTCCTTCGCCATCGAGAAGATCCAGACGGTCGTGCGCAGCAGGCACTGTGCCCGCTTCCCGTCGTCGTATTTGCAGCTTTCCTGCCCGGCATGTTCGCGCACAAACACGCTGGGCACTGGGCGAAACACGATCTTTCCGTACCGGGCCAGGCCGACAGCCAGCATGCGGTCGGTATCGAACTGATTGTCGAGGTAAAGGGTATCGGCGCACGCGCGAAACGCCGTCGCTTTGGCCACCAGGCTGGAATAATGGCCGGGCACGCCAGCCAGACTCGCGACGAGGACCGAGGCCAGGTCCAGCATCCAGTCACGCGTAACGGGCGGATACCCGCCGGCCATCCAGAACATCAGGCTGTCGTGCCAGACCACTGGAGCCGACTCCGCGACGACATTAAAGAACGCCGAGTAGCAGGCGGACGTTGAGGCGCCCTCAAGCGCCCCCAGCGAGGCGCCCAAATGCTCGGGGGTCCACCAATCGTCATCGTGCAAGATCGCGACGTACCGGGCGGGATACGCTTCCTCGATGAGGACCCGGGCATGGGCCAAGACCGGAAGGATGGGATCGCGGAATATGTAACGAATCGGAACCCGGTCGGAGAAGCGGCTGCAGACCTCTTCGGAGAGCCGGCCCCCACCGTTCTCCATGACGCGCACTTCCATGATCCGGTGGCGCGCCGTCTGGCTCGCAACCGATGCAAGCGCGGTCTCGAGAAAGCGGGGGCGGTTGGTCGTGGGAATCAGGACGATTGTATCCGGTTCGCTCATAGCCCCTCGCGAGCAATGCGGCCGTCCAAGCGTTCTTTGGGGACGGCGTAGCACACCAGGTCCCACCCGTCCCGCACGTGCGGGACCAGGAAAAAGGCATAGTCCGAGACCATGGATCGGAGAAGCTCGGGAATCTCCCAAAGATGGCTTTGCCGATGATAGACGGACACCGCCACCACCGGCCGGGCATGGGCCAGTATCCCTGCGGCGCCGCGCAAGGCGTCGATCTCCGCCCCTTCGATGTCGAGCTTGATGAATGTGGGAGATTCACTCCCAATAATCGCGTCCAGCGTTTCTCCCTGCACCCGCACGCTTCCGTCCCGACCGACGGCGGACGAAAGATCGCCGGATGCGGCGAATCTCAACGTCTCGCGTCGATGATGGGCCGCAACGGGCAACAGTCGGATGCGGTCGCGAACCGCCGGATCTTGCCGGGCCGCTTCCACGGCGAATCGCCGAAAGTTCTCCGGGTCGGGCTCAAGGGCGGTATACCGCCCGAACGCCGCGCCGGTTCGGGCCAGAAAATCGCGGAGTGTGTCGCCGTCGTATGCACCGCAATCCACCACGCGTTCGTCCGAACGCAGCCGGATGAATTCCGGCGAGAAGTAGAGGCTGCCCGGCGCCGGTAGGGCCAGCGGAGCGAAATCGCCGTCGAGACGCCATCGCAATTGGACCCGAAACTGCCGGCGGGATGCCTCATCGGACCATAAGTCGGCGAGCCCGCGGATCCGGTCGGCCGCCTCGACCACCCGGTGCGGCAGATCACATGTCCAAAAGGGAAGCAACTCCTCCGGATATTTCCAATACAGAGGCAGGAATGAGGTCACCCCTCGACAACCCGCGTCCCGCCATCGACAAATCCGGTCGCTCATCGAATCGGTCGCATGGGCTCCCCACGCCGTCACGACGAACAGGGAATCGGCTCCGTAGCGCGACGCGGCGTCGACTGGATTCATGACCTCAAGCCCGCATATGGGAGTGCCCCACAACCGGGAATTCCCGTCCGCAAAGGCCCGCGGTTCGATCCCTTGGCGCCGAAGGCCCGCGAGGGTTCGGCGTCCCAGCCCCCCGGCGCCACACAACACGAGTCCGCCGGAAAATGGGCCGCCCAATTCGTCAAACCGGGACCGCTCGAAGGCCTTCACTTGCTCCACAGTCCGATCGAGAAGGAGATCGAATTCCCTTCCATCGGCGTCTAGTGCAAACCGGGGGCTGGAGTTCGCTTCCATTGGCATGGCTATTCCCATGAATCTCCCTTCGAAGCATTTCTTGGGCCGATATGGGTCATGGACTCCCAATGACTTGCCTTACACTGCATTACGATGCACATCGATCTCAACACTGCGATGAACCCATCCGTCGGGAGAAAATTGCCGCACCTCTCGGCGATCGAGACGCCGGATGCGATCCGAGGGCAGGTTCGACGCCGATCCGGCGAATCGGGATCGCGGAAGGCGAGGCTCCTTGACCCATCCTGCCATCCACCCAGATTCGAGGCCCCATGGAGCTCAATCGAGCGATCGTCGCCGAAGATATGCGGCAAATTGCGGATGCTCCGCTTCCTTGGTCCGAATTCGCCGGTGCCCGCATTTTGGTCACGGGAGCCACGGGCTTCCTCGCCGCCTATCTCGTCGAGACATTTCTTTACCTCAATGACCATCGGCTTTCGCGACCGGCGCACGTGCTCGCGCTGGCGCGGAACCGGGGGAAAATTGAGCGGCGATTCAAAGGAATGGCCGGGCGGCCCGATCTGCAGTTTCTGATTCAGGATGTCTGCCACCCGCTGGATACGCCCGGGCCGATCGATTTCATGGTGCACGCGGCAAGCCCCGCCAGCCCAAGATCCTACATGGCCGATCCCGCGGGGACGCTCCTCGCGAATATCATCGGAACCCATCACCTGCTCGAACTCGCAGGTCGGTCCCGCACGCGGAGATTTCTATTTGTAAGCAGCGGCGAAGCCTATGGCCGCTTCACTCCCGTTCCCGCCGAACCGGTAAAGGAATCCGATTACGGATCCATCGATCCTCTCGACCGACGCGCTTGCTACGCCGAAGGCAAGCGGGCCGGCGAGGCCCTCTGCGCCGCTTGGTGGCATCAGCACCGCCTTCCCGCCGTTATCGCGCGGTTGGGCCACACCTATGGTCCGGGAATGGATCTGGCGGACGGACGGGTTTTCTCGGATTTCGTGGCCAACGTCGTGCGAGGCGAGCCGATCGAGATGAGAAGCTCCGGCGACGCCGTGCGTCCGTTTTGTTACGTCACCGACGCGGTGCTCGGCTTGCTGACGCTCCTCCTGAGCGGGGAGAGCGGGCAGGCCTACAACCTCGTCAACGACGAGGCGTCCATTTCGGTGCGCGAGCTTGCCTCGACGCTCGCCGCCCTTTTCCCCGAACGGAATATTCGGGTGGTGCGGGGCGCGGTACCCCCGTCCGCCGGCATTGCGGCGCCCAACCAAAGAATATCCATCGACACCGGAAAGATCCGGGCCCTGGGCTGGGCTCCCCGGATTTCGGTCCGCGAGGGATTCGGACGCGCCATCCGTTCGTATTCGGCCTAATCCGCCGGGCGCAGCGTCACGATGGGGTTGCCGCAGCCCAATCGATTCCGGATTTGATCCCGGATCTCCGACTCGAAAATCAGCGAACCGATCACAATCGTTTCCGAATGGCGCGTGACCTCGGTCGGAGCGATGATCGGCACGCCCTTGAGCCGTTTGCCTTGGTAGTGCGGATTTGAATCCACGAAAGCCACGATACGCGCGTCGGAGAGCGAGGTCTTCTCCATTAACCGTTGCGTCATTGTCCCCGCCCCCCACACGAGGATCGGTTCGCCGCTCTCCGACAAGCGCCGGATCCGCGCAGCCATCACGCTCTCCATCTCGGCGGATGCCGCCAAATACGGCGCGATCGACTTGGCCCCTGCGGCGTCCGGAATTGCCGGCGCGGCCGCAGCGGTTCGGAATACCGCGTCGACGAGCGGATATCGATACGAGTTGGTGTAGGGAACGTCCAATTGGCTAATGCCGATTCGCTCGAAGCCCGCTCCGCGCAAAAGGTTGTTCAGCGAATCCGCCGTAAAATACATGATGTGCTCGAGGCTGAACTGCTGGTAGGGAGAGTCCATGCGCTCGGCGAAACGGCCGGCATCCGGGACGGAAACATAGAGCACCCCCCCCGGGGCGAGCGCCGCGCGGATATCCCGCAAGACCCGTCGCGGATCGATCAGATGCTCGAGTACCCCAAGAATCGTTATAATATCGAATCTTCGCTTCAGTCCGGGAATCGCCGTCACCGATCCGACATGGACGGCGATGGCAAGGTTTTTCTTCGCCAAACGGGCACATTGCGGCGAGGGGTCCAGTCCGAGCAAAGACCGGTAACCTTTTCGCCGCAAAGTGGCGAGCATGCCGCCGGTCGCGCAGCCCACATCGAGAACCCGGGAATCGCGATCCGGCGCCAAGGCTGCGATCGCTTCGGCGACCGCGAGAAATCGCGCATGGTCCTGCGG
>JBOHXF010000084.1:0-1573 GCA_050737455.1 Opitutaceae bacterium
GGTTCGCCGCCGGCGGCGCCGCGCGCCGGGCCGGACGACGGCCGCTGAGCGCCGAGCCCATGGATTCCAAGCCGGACCCCCGCGCCGCCGAACCGCCGATGCTGACCGTCCTCGCGGTGCTGCGAAAAACCGCGGAATTCTTCGGAGCACGGGGCATCCCGAATCCGAGGCTGGATGCGGAGCTGCTGGTGGGCCACGCGCTTGGATTGCCGCGGATGCAGCTTTATCTGCAATTCGAGCGGCTCTTGGCGGAGCCGGAGCTCGCGCGAATCCGGGCGCTCGTGCGCCGGCGGGCCTCGCGCGAACCGCTGCAGTATGTCGTCGGCGAGGTCGAATTCCACGGCCTCAAGCTCAAGGTGGACCGCCGGGCCCTGATACCCCGGCCCGAAACCGAGCGGCTCGTGGAGCTCGTGATCGAGCGCGCGGGCCTCCCTCCGGCGACGGCGCTCGACCTCGGGACGGGAACCGGGGCGATCGCGCTCGCCCTGGCGAAGGCCTGGCCGGAGGCTGAGATCACCGGTGTGGATTCGAGTTCCGATGCGCTGGCTCTCGCGGCGGAGAATGCGGCGGCGTCCGGCCTGTCCGGCCGGGTCTCGTTCCTGCGCTCCTCCTGGTTCTCCGCCCTCCCGGAGGGAGCGACGTACCCGTGGATCGTCGCCAACCCGCCCTATCTGTCCGAGGGCGAGGCCGCGCGGGCGATGCCGGAGGTGAGCGGGCACGAACCGGCCGCCGCACTGGTCGCGGGGGAGGACGGCCTCGCGGCGCTTCGCGAGATTTTGGAAGGGGCGCCGCCCCGCCTGGCGCCGGGGGGCTGGCTGGCCCTGGAGAGCGGACCGGATCAGCACGAGGCCCTGCGCGAGCTGGCGCGGCGCGCCGGATGCTCGCGGGTGGAATCGGTCCGGGACCTCGCGGGGCGGGACAGGTACTTCTTCGCGTCCGCCTAGCCAGACCAGACTAGACTCCTCGAATTCCCAAACTCATTGCGATCAGGTCAAGTTCTCCGGCGGGGGGTCTGAGGCGAAGCCTCATTAGGGATTCGCCGCGGCCACGGTCAGCGGCGCGTGATTGCTCGCCCAATACTGATGGTTTCGGCCGAGGGAGATCGCGTCCCGTAGGATCCGCAGAGTCTCCCGCAGCTCGATGTCCGCCTTGTACGGCTGGTCCACGTCGGTGCCGAGCAGGTCCTCGTCGGAATCGTCGCCGCTCGCCGCCGCGGAGCTTTTCTCAGGCGGCGGGCCCAGGCGGAACTCCTTGTACGCATAGTCGCTTTTCACCAGCCGGTCCCGCTCGGCGTCCAGCACCTTGCGGAACGCCTCGTCGGCTTTTTGCTCCTTAAGGCGTTCGTCCAGGTCGAGCGAAAGATTGCGGTCCTCGTCCTGGTGGGCCTTGAACCAGGAGACCTCCCGGCGCAGATAGGCGAACTCCTGCAGCTTGGATTGGCGCGCTTCGCTGTCGGCCCGCAGGGCGTCGAGAACCTTCGGATCCAGGGGGGCGCCGTCGAAGCGGGCGCCGGCGATCCGGTCCCAGATGAGCGCGTGCGGCAGGTTCGACTCCCCGATAGGAAGGTATTTGT
>JBOHXF010000085.1:0-5589 GCA_050737455.1 Opitutaceae bacterium
ATCCTCCGGCGGTCCCCTCCCGCGAAATGGATTTCCGCGGCGGCCTTGACCGCCGCGCGGAGCATGAACCCGTGCAGCGCTTCGTTCGCGACCGGAGCCGCGAGCCGGCACCAGAGATGATACCCCCGGCCGCTGGCGAGAATGAGGGGCGGGCAGCCCAGATCGGTCAGGTGCCTGCGGAGAATGCGCACGGCCACATCGGTCTCCGGCAGGATTGCCGTGTTGTTCTCCCGGTGGTTGTTGTCCAAGTTGAAGCAGAACAGTGAATTGGCTCCGCTCCCGAAATACAGGCAGACGTTGCAGCTCTTCGCGACATGGGCCTCCATGAGCTCCTCTGCCCGGCGGTCCGGCACGCGCGCCAGCTTGTACTTGTGCAGCGATCCGGTCGGGGTCAGCTCGGCGTAGTCGAGCTCGGCGCCCCCCTCCAGGAGCCGCTCGAGGAAGGCAAAGCCGTACTGGCGGGTTTCCACCTTGATCCGGTCGGTCGGCAGCGACCGGTAAAATTCCCGGATCAGCGCGACTTTCGGATCCATGGCTTGATTTCCGCGAACGAACCGAAAGCGGTCGCGCCCGGCGCAATCGGGGCCCGGCCCGCGGCCGCCGGATAATACACCCGAACCCCGTAGCGGTCGCCGTGGGCGATGTTGAACGGGTCGTCGTCTACCAAATGCCGGATCCCCCAGAGGGCGCACAGCGCGATCTTGTTGGCCGCCATGAACAGATGGTCGAACGGGATGGCATGGCTGGCCAGCCACTTACGCGTAACATCGTGGGAGCGCCTGAGGTCGCGCCGGGTGCAGATGACGATCCGCCAGCCCTCCCGCCTCAGCCACTGCATGAAGTCCACACCGTCCGCCCGCGGCTGGGCGAGGGCGAAGCACTGGAGGACGATCTCCGAACGGAAATAGCCGTAGTCGGTGCTGAGGAGCTCACCGTAATCCACGCTTTCGGACCGAAGCCGCCGGAGATACTCGTGGAAGAGCTCTTCGGAGAGGCGGTGCCCGGGAGCGCGGACGAAGGGCGTTTCCCGCAGGACCTCCGAGAAATTATTGAGCGTGTCGTCGAGATCGACCGCGATGGTGCCGGAATGCATGCCCGTGCGCGCCTCCCCGCCTCATCGCGAGGGCAGGCTGCCGAAATGCGCGGCATAGGCCGCGTATCCGGCCTCGTCGGCGAGCATCGCCTCCACGGCTGCGGCCAGCGGTGGGAATGTGATCAGGCCCGAGAACACAGCCTTGTCGCCGATCGCATCCTCCAGGACGAATGTCGGACGCTGGGTCACTTGGTGCGCGTGGAACCGCGCGGTGGACGCCTGGATCCGGGCGAGCGTCTCCGGTGCCTCGGTCCGGGCCCGAAGCTCGGCCGGATCAATGCCGGCCGCCTTCGCCCCGACCTCGACCGCGACGGCCAGTTCGCCGACCTTCCGGCCCTCGTCGAGGGCAGCCGCGGTCAGGGCGAGGCGGATCCGGTCGTCGTTCACGCCGAAGTCCCGGCCGGCTTCGGCCACGAGATCCTGCGCGAGATAGATCCCGTTTCGCGCGGCCTGGAACCAGCCCGTCTTCATCATTGCCGGCCGGAGGGCCATCATCCCGCTGCGGCGGTAGAACCAATCGTACTGCGCCGTTGAAACCCCGAAATCGGACGGGTTCATCTGTGCGATCCTCCATTCGAACAGCACGCGGCTTCCGTAACGGGTCTTCAGCTCGGCCCACGCGGGCTCGGCCAAGCTGCACCAGGAGGAAATGACTTCGAGATAATAGGTGATCTTCATGCCGAAGCTTGGGCCACGCGGCCCGATCGGGCCCGGCCGCGGGCATCGTGACAACAGCCTCGAGATAGACGCCGGCCGGCCGCAGCGGCGAGCGGAAAAGGCTCGGGTTCGGCGCGACCTCACGCCGATGGGCTTGGATGCCTACAGGGCCGGCAAAGCCATTCGGAGGCAATCAAGCATTCGAGTCCGAACGGGAGGTAACCGGCATAGCCGAGGACGGGCATTTCGAAGAGATGCCAACGTTCCACGTAAGGAACCGTGTAGGTCCATTGGGGATAGCTTCGGTAGTTCCACATTTCCCAGAAGAAACCGCAGATCAGGGCGGCGGCCATCCAGGTCGCCGCCCGGCGCCAATCCCCTTGGGCCAGTTCACGCCAGACGCCTGGGCGCCGATTGAGGATGCCCTCCGCAAAGACGAGCGCCAAGGGCCCCAACCATAACGCCGGATAGGCCTCGTGCGGCCGAGCGCCCGTCAAAAGGAGCCCGGCCGACCCGCCCGCCAGCAGCGCCCAGCCGGCAAACCTGTGATCGAGCCACCCCAATCGTGGACCGGCGGCCGCCCGAGCGATCCAGGCCGGCCAGGAGGAGAACCACTCGGCGACGGCCGCGACGGCCGGCAGGACAGTCGAAAAACACAGCGTCGCGTGCGCGGCATACGCGCCCGGCCCGTAGCGGTCCGCCCCGAGATAATGCCAATTGTCGGCGAACCGGTTCAACCATTCGAACCCCCACCAGAATCCCGCGCTAAGCCCAAAAAGAGCCAACCACCGCCCGGGAGAGCGTGTCGGCAGGCAGTTTCCCGAGCGACGGAATGTGAGCGCATTCACCCCGACGATGAATCCGAGCCACAACGGGAAGAAAGAATTCCGCCTGACGGGCTCAAGACCCGGGAGCGGCGCCCATGCCAGCGCCCACCACCCAGCGATCCATGCGAGGGCGACCCATCCCCAGGCGGGAAGCGATCGCGGCCGGACGGGAATAGACGGGGCTCGGCCGGCGGGGTAGCGGGCCACGCGGACAAACCAAGGGGCCAGGACGGTCGCCAGCAGGGCCAGAACAATGGCGGCCGCAAACCAGCGGAAAACCGGGTAAGCGCCGTACCCTGCATCGGGAGGCGGCAGAGTCAACAGACCGGGCACATGCCGGTGCGCCGCCCATGCGCCCAGCAGCGGCAGGCCCAGGGCCAGAACGACGATCACGATCCTGCTCAGCCGGTGGCGATCTCGCATCTGCGTGCGGTCCGCTCCGAGGCGGCGCCGAACCCGCTACGGCTATCGCGGGAGCGCGGCGACGTGGAGGCTCTTGTGGCGGGTTTCGAGAAACGCCACGATGTCATTGAGTTCGGAGGGCTTCAGGATCCTGCCGAACGCCGGCATGTTACCGCCGCCATTCACGATCCGAATGAGGAAATCGTTGCGCGTCAGCCGGTCGGCCACGTAGGTCAGATCCGGCCCTCGGCGCCCCCCGCGCCCGTCGATCATGTGGCAATCCAGGCAGGCCCGTTCTTGGAACAGCCGCGCGCCTTCCGCCACGGGTCCGACGGTCGTGCCAACCACGGACGCGGGAAGCGGCTTGGCCTTGAAATCGGGCGACCAGGGCGATCGGGCCCCTTCGATCCAGAGCGACCCGATCATGAGCACGCCGAGCAGCACGACGCCGATGCACCAGGGCCGGCGGGTCCAATGGCGCTCCCCCTTGTTGCCTATGATCGGGGCGAGCAGGAGGATGACCACGACCAGCACCGGAGCGAGGATCATGACGTAGCCCTCGATCATCGGGGGAATGAGCGCGAGCACCGCGAAATACCACAGCAGATACCAATCCGGGCGCGGATCGGCCTGGAGCACGCTGGGGTTCGGTGGTTTTCCGAGCACCGGCGGCCCGAACTTGAGGGCGAGAATCACGAGCACGATGACCATCGCCGTTCCGAAAACGACATCCCGCCATGCCCCGTCCGGCCAGAAGGGGACTCCCGTCCTCTTGAGATCGGCGTGGTACTCCTCCTTGTAGGTCTCCGGATCGACGGACTTGCCCGCGACGGGAGGCTCCGAGATGCCATGCCGGAGGACCAGCCAGAGGTGCAGGAAGATGAACGCGAAGATGAACGCCGGGACTAAAAAGACGTGGATCGCGAAGAAGCGGCTGAGCGTAGCTCCGCCTATCGTGGTGCCCCCGAGGACGAATTTGGCGAGCCAGTCGCCGATGTAGGGCACGCGCCCGGCCTGTTCCGCGGCGATGACGACCGACCATGTCGCGGTCTGGTCCCAGCGCAGGAGCTGCCCGGTGAATCCCATCACGATCGTGAACCCGAGGAGAAGGACGCCCGTGGACCAGTTCATTTCCCGGGGGTACTTGTAGGCGCCGAACAGGAAGGTTTGCGCCATGTGGAGACCCACCATCAGAACCATCGCGGAAGCTCCGTAATAATGCAGCGCCCGCACGAAATTGCCGAAGGGCGAATGGTACGTGATGAATTGCAGCGTTTGGTACGCCTGGCCCGCGGACGGCACGTACGAGAAGGCAAGGGCGATTCCCGTCACCACCTGGATGATGAAAGCGAGCATCGTCGCGCTGCCGAAGACGTACCACCATCTGGCGTCCCGCGGCACGAGGTGGCCCAGGCTCGGGCCGATCAGCGCGGTGATCCCCAGCCGGTCGTCCAGCCAGCCCCAGGTGTTCTTGCAGAACCGTTTCACAGGGTCGTGATGATCGGGATGGACGAGGCCTTGAGCTGCACCTCATCGCCGACGACGCGGACGTCGTAACGGAACAGGGGCCTCGGCGGCGGTCCCGCCGCCACGGTGCCGTCCTCGTAATAGACGCCGCCATGGCACGGGCAGAGGAAGATTTTCGCCTCCGGCATCCATCGCACCGGGCAGCCGAGGTGCGTGCAATGCACGGAAAAGGCGATGAACTCCTTGCCGGAGACGCGGCGCAGCCAGGCGGCCGCGCGCGCGGTCACGCCGGCCCAGGGCAAGGGCGAAGGGTCCTCGAAGGCGACGCTGACCGTCTTGCCGACCTCGAAATCGCCGATCCTGCCCACAGTCCGCCATGAGGTTGGAGCCTTCCGCATGAGGGGCGCCACGACGAATCCGACGATGGGGATGCCGACGAGCGCGGCGCACACGCCGCCCAGCGTCACCATGAGGCGGACGAGGAAGTTCCGGCGGTTTTCCGATTCAGCGGGGGTGGGAGTGCCTGCGTTCATGGCGAATATCCTTGATCCATCCGGCGAGGGAGGCGGCAAACAGCCCGACGCCGACCAAGAGGACGACCGGCGAAGCGATCAGGCCCCAAAAGACGAACGTGATCCCAAGCGAGGCCCCCGCCGGCCAAAAGGTCGGCCGGGGCAGATGACCGGCGTAGTGATCCTGCGGATTCTCATGGAGCGGAGCATGATGCTTCGCGGGCTTCCCCGTTCCGTCGTTCGGAGGGCGGTCTTTCATAAGATATGACTCCGTGCGGACGGTTCGTCCCCCGACTCGCCGTACCAGCGTGCGAGTTCCACGAAAATCGCGCTCATGTACACCATGCACATCGGGATCCACATCAGCAGGCCGCCGAGCTGCCGGTCGCGATCGGCCGACATGCCCCATCCGTTCCGGATCAGGCTCAGAATGCCCAGCGGATCCTTGGGCGAGCGGAAGATCGGGCACACCTCGATCGGCGTCAGCGTTATGATGATGCCGAGCGCCGTGCAGGCGAGGCAGGCCGTGAACAGATAGACGATCCCGCCCAGCGGATTGAGACGATCCCGACTTTGCGGCGCCGCGATCGGCCACCAGAACGCCGCTCCGAATGCAAGCAGCGAGCAGCAT
>JBOHXF010000086.1:0-4247 GCA_050737455.1 Opitutaceae bacterium
GACGACGTTGGTCGCGAAATAATCCTGATACCGGCCCCATACGCCCACCTTTGCGGCGACGTGAAATACGGTGGCCGCCCCCTCGCAGGCCCGATCGACTGCGGCCGCGTCGTTCAAGGACGCCAGAACGAACCGGGCTCCGCGCTGCGCGAGGTCCGGAACGTAGCGCCGGCTGAAGATGGTTACCTTCCGACCCTGATCCAGGAGTCGCAACGCCAGTTTGCGGCCGAGAAATCCCGTCCCGCCCGTCACGAGGGCGGGTGCCACGCTGGGCGGAGAAATGGGACACAAGGCTGCGATGGGCTCCATGGTTAGTCCGGCGCTTCGGCCGGGGGTTTCTTCGAGGCCCAGCGGGCGAGGTCCAGGCGGTGGATCTTGGCGTTGTGGCGCACATCGACCGGCAGACGGCTCCGAAAATAAAACAGGCGGACGGAATCGGCGTCGGGGTCTGCGCGGCCGAGGGCCCGGAGTTCGGAGGCGAGCCGCCTTCGCTCGGTTCGGCTTCGCGTCCGGCTTTCGACCACCAGGGCGGGCATCTGCCGGTTGGGTTCGCCGATCCCCACGAGGGCGCAGCGGGACGCCCTGGGATGGCGGCGGAACACCCGTTCGCACGGCTCGGTGTAAAGGACGGCCGCGGCCGTTCTTACGCGTTCGGCCTTTCGCCCGCAAAACCAGATCCGGCCCGCGTCATCCAGATAGCCGCAGTCGCCCATGCGGTGCCACACTTCGCCGGTTTCTCGATCGTGGATCTTGGCGGCCGCGGTGGCTTCCGGAAGCCGGTCGTACTCGCGCGTGACGGCGGAGCCTTCCACGACGATTTCGCCGACCGTCCCCCGGGGAAGTTCGCTCGTTTCGTCGAAAAAGCCGATGGGGGAGTCCGAAAGGGCGATCACCTTGACTCGAATGCCCGCTACCGGGCGGCCCACGCACGCGCCCTTGCCGCGCAGGCTCGCGCGCTCGCTCGCGGCGAGTGTCGAGACGGGAAGCGCTTCGGTCGCCCCGTAGGGACTGTGCAGTTCGCCGTTCGGCAGCAATGTCCGCGCGTCGTCCCACAGGGCGTCGGGAACGGGCGCCCCGGCGCACAGGACGCGCCGCAGGCTCGGCAGGGCCAATCCGCGGCGGCGACAATGGTCGGCCACGATGCGCCACAGGGTGGGCGATCCGAACGAATTGGTCACCTGTTCCTGAAGCACCGCCCGGACGATGCGGGCCGGATCGACTGCGGCCGGACGCCGGGGGTCGATTTCAGGGACAATGGTGGTCATGCCCAGGGCCGGATTGAACAAGGAGAAGATCGGCAGCATGGGCAGGTCGATTTCGCCGGAGGCGATGCGATAGGTCGATTGGAGGAGGGCGACCTGCGCTGCGAACATGCCGTGTTCGTAGCGAACGCCTTTTGGCGGTCCGGTCGATCCGCTGGTGAAAAGGATCGCCGCGAGGTCGCCCGCGCCGTTCTCCGCGAGGGCTTCGCCCGTCCCACCGGGAGGCAGCCGTGCGGTGAGCGAAGAAGGAACCCAAACCCGGCAAGCGGTGCCGGCGAATGCCGAGCGAAAGACCCGGCTCGCGAATTGGGCCGGCGCGATGCCGACGAGCGCTCGGGGCCGGGTCCGGCGGACGCACCCGAGAAAATGCCGTAGCCCCATCCCGGGATCGATGACGACGGGAACCGCTCCCAGGCGGAAGAGCGCGAACGAGCAGGCGATGAGCGGCAGACCGGGCCGGACCATGAGGAGCGCGGTGTCGCCGCGCCGGACGCCCGCCTGGCGCAGCCGCGCGCTCCAGGCGGCCGCTTCGGCGTCCAGCTCCGCGAAGGTGAGCGTGAGATAGTCGATTCCGCCCGCGGCGGTGCGCCCCCGGGGAATCTTGAGCGCGGCGGCCTCCGGGCGGGCCGCGGCCATGGCTCCCAGGTGGCGGGCGATGTTCGCGTTGTCCGTCAACCCGTGGATTTCGTGAAAAGCAGGATCACGCCTCCGGCTTGAGCGAAGGCAGCCCGCGGAGGAGGTCGGCCTGCCAAGGCAGGAGGATTTCGTCGAGCCGGCGGGGATCGCGGGCAATTTGCGCGAGCTGCGCGCGGTTCGCGATCAGCGTTGAATCAAAGCCCAGCCTGCCCGCGATCTGGTCGCGCTCTCCCTTGATCCGTTCCAGGCGGGCGATCTCGGCCTGGGTGAGCGCCGCGTGGCCGCCGTCCCGGCCGGGCCGGCGGGGCAGGGTCTGGGGATCGCGGGCGAGTCCGGCGCGAACGGCGGCCTGCAGCGAGGCATAGATCCGTTCGTGCCGCTTGCCGAGATGCACGCCGTCCAGGATCGCCTCGGGACCGGCGGCCTCCTGGGCCGCCGCCGCGATGCGCAGGAGGAGATCCGTCGAACAGACCTTGAACGGCGGAGTGTCCAGGCGCTTGGCGGTCGCCTCACGCCAATGCCAGACGGCGTGGAGGACCGAGAGCGCCCGGCCCCGCAGGCGCTCGGATTTGCCGATCCGCCAATCGTGCTCGGTGGCCGGGGCGAAGCCTTCGCAGCCGGCGGCGATTTGCGCGGAGCACTGCTGTTCCAGCCACTTCAGCCGGCGCAGGCGAACCAGGTCCCGGGTGAGCAGGTCCCGGAGATCCAGGAGGTGCCAGACGTCCAGCGAGGCGTAGTCGAGCAGCTTCGGCGTCAGCGGGCGCTTGGACCAGTTGGCCTTCTGGCCATTTTTGTCGAGGGTGAGGCCGAAATGGTCCTCCATGAGCGAGGCGAGGCCGATGCGCTGGCGCCCGAGGATCTGGGCGGCGAGCATCGTGTCGAAGAGGCTTTTCGCCCGGAAGCCGCAGAGGTCGTGCAGGAGCCGCAGGTCGAAGTCGCTGCCGTGCATCACAAGGTGCTTCTGCGCAAGTACGGACCACAGCGGCTTCAGGTCCAGCCGGCCCAGCACGTCGACCAGATAGACCTCGCCGTCGACAAGGAATTGGAGGAGGCAGACCCGCACCCGATAATGGTACATGTTGTCCGCCTCGGTATCGAGGGCGACCTCCGCCACGCGATCGATGGCCGCCAGCAGCGGGGCGAGCTCGGAGTTCTGCTCGATGACCCGATATTCCGGCGGACGTCCGGCACGCTTCACTCCGAGGAGGCGGCGGACCGGATGCGGCAGAAATCGGGAAATCATCTCGGATGAAGCCTCCAGCGTGGAGAATCAACCGGGAGAATTCCATGCTTATTCGCTGGACCCGGGGAAAGAAAAGCGTTCGCCGGGGACATGGGTCGGAGCAGCGGAACCGTGGGCGCGGTCGGAGAAGATGGCTTGCGGAGATCAGCGCGGGAGGCGCCCGAACCCTGCCCGGATATGAAATATTCCCAATCGGCTGCCTTGCGCATACCGGCTCCAGGCAGATACGACCCGAATCGGGTAATTGGGGAAGACGCTCGGCCTCTTGCCCAAGAGGCGGAAATGTGCCGCCATTGGGGGATGAAAGCGGTGGTGCTCTGTTCGGGCGGGGTGGATTCGGTCACGGCGCTTTATTGGGCGGTGAAGGAGGGAGCGGTCGTGACGGCCGTGAGCTTCGATTAC
This sequence comes from Opitutaceae bacterium, assembly GCA_050737455.1. GTDB lineage: Bacteria > Verrucomicrobiota > Verrucomicrobiia > Opitutales > Opitutaceae > Palsa-1447. The sequence continues at coordinate 3,544 of JBOHXF010000086.1, forward strand.
GGGGCCAGGCACAATCGCCGGGAGATCCCCTTCGCGGCGGAGCATGCCCGGCGGCTGGGGGCGGCGCACGAGGTGATCGGACTGCCGGCCATTGGGCGGCTGTTTTCGTCGGCGATATTGGAAGAGGGCGGTGAGATTCCGGAGGGCCATTACGAGGAGGAGACGATGAGGCGGACCGTCGTTCCGTTCAGAAACGCCGTCTTCCTATCCGTCGCGACCGGGCTTGCGGAAAGCCGCGGGGCGGACAGGCTTGTCATCGCGGCGCACGCCGGAGACCACGCGATCTATCCGGATTGCCGGGAGGGTTTCATGCGCGCGATGGGGGAGGCGATGCGGCTCGGAACCTATGCCGGGATCGAGCTGGAGCGGCCGTTCATCGGGTTCGACAAGGGGCGGATCGTGGCGCTGGGGGCCCGGCTCGGGGTTGATTTTTCGCGGACGTGGTCGTGCTATCGCGGCGGACGGGCGCATTGCGGGAGATGCGGCACCTGCGTCGAGCGGCGCGAGGCGTTCGCGTGCGCCGGGATCGCGGATCCGACCGAGTACGAGCATGCGGGGCCTCTGCCGCCGAAGCCGGCGCGCAAAGCACGAAAAATTCCGGGCTGACGCGGGGGGGCGGGCGGGGCACACTCGGAGCGGCCCGGCGATTGCCGGGTCAAGTCGATGCTGATATCCGAGATATTCTATTCGTTGCAGGGGGAGGG
>JBOHXF010000087.1:0-2583 GCA_050737455.1 Opitutaceae bacterium
GAGACGGTCTTTGGGATTGGCCATGTTCGCGGGAGTTCGACGCGGCCATGGTACTTCATCCCGGCTTGTCCTTGAAATTCATTAGTTATATTGATTGATGCGGATAATGAATGAATGCCTGCTGACGGCGCCCTTCGATCTCTATGAGCTCCAACTCTCCGACCTCGTGGCGAAGCATCGCAGCTTCACGAAGGCGGCCGAGATGGCGGGCTTGACCCAAAGCGCGGTGACCCGGCAGGTGCGGGGAATCGAAAGCGCCTTGGGGCTCCAGCTTTTTGAACGGACGACGCGGACGGTCCGGCTCACTTCGGCCGGCCAGGCGCTCAGATGCCAATCGGGCCGGCTGCTAGCGGAAGTGGACCAGACGCTGAAACTGCTGCGCGAGGAGTTTGCGGGCGCGAAGAAAGAGGTCCGGGTCGGGGTTTCCCGCTCGGTCGGGCTTGCTTACCTGCCGGGCTTCTTTCATTCGAATCTTCGGCGCCTGCCCGGGGTGGGCTACCGCGTCTCGTATGAGCCGAGCCCGACGATCCTGGCGGCGGTCGAGGCGAACGAACTGGACATCGGCGTGCTTTGCCCGCCGCCGCGGCTTCCCCAGACGGTGAAGGTGACCCACCGCTTCAACGACACGTTCACCTTGATCGCGCCCGCCGACCAGGCGGCGGAGTTCGAGGCGGCGGTGGGAGTCCGTTCCAGCCGGGTCGCCTGGCTCAAACGCCAGGACTGGCTGATCCTCGACGCGCGGGCCAACACGGGTCGCCGCATCCGTGCTTGGATGAGGCGCCAGGGTTATCGCGCCGATCCCGGCATGCAGCTCGATAGCTTCGATCTCATCATCAATCTGGTCACCTTGGGCATGGGGGTCTCCTTCGTCCCCGTTCGTTCGCTGGCGCTCTACGGCTCGAAGCGGGGATTGCGCCGGCTGGCGTGGCCGGAGCGCTTCGTTCGCGAATTGGTGGTCGTCGTGCGCCGCAACCGGAAATTGCCCGAGCATCTCGCGCGGTTTGTCGATAACATCTTGTTTTAGGACGCCGCTTGATCGACGCCCGGCGCGCCCCGGCCGCTTTCGGCGCCGGCGGCGCAACGGAGGTGCCCAAGAGGCTTCATTTCCACACATCCGTCCAATCTCGTTCTTCTTCGACCGTCGGTCGGGTGGGCGCCAGGGTCGGCGTCCCATTTGCGGCTTGCCTAGCCGAACGGGGCTCGGGTGTTGTCTTGCCATGCCCGCTTCAGCGGAAGCTGCCCCGGCCCCGCAGTGCCGGTTCGTGCCCATTGCCCCGGCGGATGCGCAGCATCCCGCGAAGCTCTGCGCCGCCGTTCAGTCCGGCGCTCAGCCTTCGCTGATCCTTCTCCGCTCCTCCTGGCTCGGACGCGCCTATCTGGGCGGCCTGGTGGACGCCGCCGGCCGCCTGCATGCCTGGCTTGAGATCTGGGTCCAGTCTCCGGGCGGCGCCGCCCTCGACGAGCGCGAGGCCGGGACCAATCCCGAGATCGACGCCCGCTGGAAGCGGTGGGCGGCAGGTCTCGTGGGCGCGGAGGGATTTTTCGCGACGGGCTGGGAATCGGCGCATCCCGACCCGGTCTGGCTGGACGTTGCGAACGGGCGCGCGGTTGTCCCGAAAGATGCGGGCTCCGGAGAGGCCTACCGGCTCTGCACGGACGACGCGGTGCTTCTCGTCGCCGGGCTTGGGACCTTCTCCGATTCCGGGAGGCGGTTCCTGGCCGTCAAGGGCCGGCCCGCCGCCGGGATCCTCGCGCCTGCGGGCGAACCGGCGCCCGGGGCGCGTTCGGCGAACGAGGCGCTGCCGGGCTCGGGGGCGGGCCTTCTGCCGTTCAATCCGGAGGGCGGGTTCATCGTCGCGCGCCGGCTGCCTCCGCTGGAATGGGAGGCGTACGCCGCGCTCCTGTCGGGGAAAGCCTTTTCGGGCCTCGCGGCCGGCAGGCCTCCGGTGAAGCTGGGAGGACCCTACGCCGGCCTCGACGATTGGGACAAGCTCCAGCAGAGCGGCGCGTATCTTTTCCCGGTTAGCCGCGGCAGGGCGGGGCGCTTCCACGAAACTTTCCACCTGAAGCTGCTCCTGCTGCGGTCGATGCTGCGCGAAGCGCACGCGGCGGTCGCGGCCGCGCAGGCGCCGCTCCTCAATCTCGGCGGCGGCGCCTTTCGCGTGGACCTGTCGGCGGACAGCGGCGCGCTCCCGGTCCTTTGGACGGCGCGGGCCGTGCTGGCCGAGCCGGCCGGAGCGGTCGGCCTCGCCGCGCCGGGGGACCTGCGTCATTTCCGGGCGGCCGACGGTTTCGCGGCCTCGATCTACCGGCCCACGGGCGCGGGCCGCGCGGTGCGCGGCCAGGGCGAGCTCCGTATCCGCAAGCTTATGACATCAGCCGGCGGCACGCAGGCCGAGGCGACCGTGGTCTCCGCCGAGCTTGCGGGCGCCTCGCCGCGCGACCTCGTCTCGGCGCGCCTGCCCCTGCCCGGCTCGGGCGTGCTCGAACTCGTCGGAACGATCGACGCCGCGGAGGCGCTCGCCCAGGGCGAGGCGCGGTTCCGCACGGCGCCCCTCGCCCTCGGATCGCAGGCCCTCGCGG
>JBOHXF010000088.1:0-4465 GCA_050737455.1 Opitutaceae bacterium
ATCCTTCGGCTGGGCAGGCCCAGCCATCCGGAGAGGCGTTCGTGCCGCGCCGCTTTGCCTTCGATGGAAGACGGGGGCGGGCTGTGGGGTTCGGGGGAACGGGAACAAAAAATCGGCCGGAATGCAACCTTATCACGGAGAAAGGCGTGGGCCCTCCGCATGCGCCGGCTGTGCTTGCGCCGCCTTTGGAACCGGGGGAAAGTCCGTCAAGCCATGAAGGAAATCCAGGCCATCGTCCACCGCCTGAACGCCGGCGCGGGACGAACCGTGCTCGCGACGCTCGTGACGGTGGAGGGCTCCTCCTATCGCCGTCCCGGGGCCCGGCTGCTCGTTCTCTCCCGCGGCGAACGCATCGGATCGATCAGCGGCGGATGCCTGGAGGAGGATGTCATGGCGCGGGCTGCGGCGGTCGCCCGGAACGGCCTGCCCGATGTGGCATTGTACGACACAGCCTCGGAAAACGATCAGGTGTGGGGAGTCGGACTCGGTTGCCATGGAATAGTCAGAATATTGATCGAACCCCTCCCCGACCGCCCGGGCTGGGCAGCCGCCATCGACGAGAGCCTGCGCGCCGGGAAGGCGCGCGAGATCGGTGTGCGGTGGCAGGGCGGTTCCCTGGGCACACGGCTCGCCGAGGAGTTCGCGGCTGGCGCGCCGGCCGACGGCGTCTACTGGCAGACCGTGGAGCCGCCGAATGCATTGTTCGTTTTCGGCGCGGGCGACGACGCGCAGCCGCTCGTCAAGCTGGCGGACTCCCTGGGTTGGAGCGTGACGGTGGCCGATCCGCGGCCGGCCTATGCGACGGAGCCGCGTTTTCCCGCGGCCCGCCGGGTCGTTTCCCAGCCGGCCGACCGGCTCGTCGCGGCGGCCGATCCGCCGGAGGGCGCGATCGCCGTGGTGATGAGCCATCATTACGTCCACGACGTCCCCGTCCTCCGCGATCTGCTCGGCCGGCGCCTCTCGTACGTGGGCCTCCTGGGCCCGAGACGCCGCGGCCGGCGGCTCCTTCAGGACATCCGGGCAGCCGGCACCCTGTTCGCGGCCGACGCGCTGGAGCGTCTGCATTCCCCGGCCGGCCTCGATCTCGGTTCCGACGGCCCCGACGAGGTGGCGCTCAGCATCGTCGCCGAAATCCGCGCCGTCCTGGCGGGGCGCTCCGGGCGGCCCCTGCGGGAAAGAAAAGCCCCCATCCATGAATGAACCCGCCGATTCGCGCGGGGGCGCGGCCGGCGGGGGGACGGCTGGGCCGGCGGAGCGGTGGGGCGCCATCGTCCTCGCGGCGGGCGCGTCCCTCCGGATGGGCCGGGCGAAACAGCTCATCGAAATCGACGGTCTCCCGCTCGTCGCGCGCGCCGCCGGGGCCGCCCTGGAGGGCGGCCTGTGGCCGGTGATCGTCGTCGTCGGCGCGAACGCGGCGCAGGTGCGGCCCGTTCTGGCCCGCCTTCCCGTGCTGATCGTGGAGAACGCAGCCTGGCCTGAGGGAATGGCCTCCTCCCTCCGGGCGGGCGTCGGCGCCCTCGTCCAATTCTCCCGGTCGACGGACGGCGTCCTGGCCGCGCTCTGCGACCAACCCGGATTCACGGCGGCGACCGTCGGGAGCCTGCGCGCCGCCCAAACGGCGTCCGGCCGGGGAATCGCCGCCGCCCGCTATGCGGGCCGCATCGGCGCGCCGGCCCTGTTCGGCCGAAGGTATTACTCCGCCCTGGCTGCCTTGACGGGCGAGAAAGGGGCCCGAACCCTTCTCCTAGCGTCCATCGACGATGTGGTGGCCGTCGATCTGCCCGAGCTCGCGCCGGATCTCGACACACCTGCCGATCTAGCTTCCTTCTCGAGAGCGCGGGGCGGGCGAACTGATCCACGGCCGCCTGCCGCTTGAAGAGAGGAGCGGGCGCTCAGGGCAGCTTCGCGTCTGCGACCTTTTTTGCCTGGGCCGCCCGATAATCGTCCAGCGCCTGCTTCGTGCGCCCGTCGCCCAATGCCAGAATCGCCGCGGCGAACAGCGCGGCGTTGATCGCGCCGGGTTTGCCGATCGCAAATGTGGCCACCGGGATGCCACCGGGCATCTGAACAATCGACAGGAGCGAATCCAGCCCCTTGAGCGATGCCGATTCCATCGGGACGCCGAGCACGGGAAGCGGGGTCAGGGCCGCCGCCACGCCCGCCAAATGCGCCGCGCCGCCCGCGCCCGCGATGACCACCTTGAGGCCCCGCGCCGCGGCGCCCCCGCCCCACTCGTACATGAGATGCGGCGTCCGGTGCGCGCTGATCACGCGCTTCTCATAGGGTATGCCAAGGGTGTCCAGCGTCAGCGCGGTGTGCTGCATCGTGTCCCAGTCGGACACGCTTCCCATGACAATGCCGACCAAGGCGAGTTTCGAGGGATTCGACATGCCCGCCCAGTCGAACCTTCCCCTCGAAGCCTTGTCAAGGCGTTCCCTGCGCACTCGACCCGGGACCGTCACACCAGCAGCCTCCGCGCAGGGATGCGCGCGACGACGGTCCCCACAATCTTGTCCTGCCACGACTGTCGCTCCGGGTCGAAAGCGGCCCCAGAGGAAACCCAGCCCGACCGCGATCAGCGACAGAAAAAGGGCCGGCTGGTCCGATAGCTGCTCTCGGCAAGGTTACGAGCCCGATCGCTGCAAACGCCTCCCCCGTATCCGGAATCCTGCTCGCCGCCGCTGATTCGCCGCTTCGTGGCGGCTTGCGCGCCATCCTCGAGCGTGCGGGGTTCGCGGTTCGGGAAGTCCACACGGCGAAAACAGCGCTCGGGGAGATCGTCCTCGATCCGCCCGAACTCACCGTGCTGGCTCTCGATCTGCCCGACTGGCCGGGCCTCGATGTTCTCCGCGCCGCACGGGAGCTCAGTTCGTCTCCGGTCCTCGCAATATGCCAGGCCCAGGAGGAGTCTCGGCGGATCGAGGCGCTCGACGCCGGAGCCGACGACTGCCTTCCGACGCCCTTCCAGGAGGGAGAGCTGCTCGCGCGCGTGCGCGCCCTATTGCGGCGCGGAGCTCCTTCGAGGCTGAAGAGCCCGATCACATTCGGCTCCATTGAAATCGATCCGCCTGCGCGGCGCGTCCTCCGCGGGGGACGCCCGATCAAGCTTACCGCCCGCGAATATGCGCTCCTGGCCCTGCTGGTCGCCCATCCCGACGCCGTCCTGACCCACCGCCGGATCCTCCGCGAACTCTGGGGCCCCGATGCCGAAGGGCGCACCCACTACCTCCGGACCTACATGATGCGCCTCCGCCGCAAACTGGGCGACCCCGCCGCAGCCGCTGGCCATCTTCAGAACGAATCCGGCGTGGGCTACCGCTTCGTCCGCGATCCGTGACTGCCGCGTTCAACTCGAAAAGAGCATGAAAGCCGCCGCCATCACGAGAGTGGGGCCGGCGGCGGCGACCGCCAAGCGCCAGGGCGAAACGCCGCCCGGGAAGAACCGCTGAAGCAGGCTCTGCCCGGCCGGATTGGGGGCGTTCGCGATGACGGTGAGGCCGCCGCCCGTCACCGCCCCCGCGACCACGGCGTGTTTCAGGGCGTCGGTCAAATGAGGCACCAGCGTCGCGAGATACGTGATCGCCGCATTGTCGTTGAACGCGGTGAGGGCCGTCGCCCCCCAGAAAAGCGTCATCCGCCCGAGGCTTTGCAGCACCGGCTGCAGCCACCAGCTCTGAAGTCCGCCGTGGACCACAAGCCCCGCGAGAAAGAAGCCCACCAGCAGCGGCGAGCGGAGATCGAGCCGTTTCTGGTGGTGCGCGGTCGCCTGGGCGAACGCCAGAAAGAACAGGAACCCGCCGACGAACAGGGGGACATAGCGCGACACCGCCACCGTATAGGCCACGAAAGCCGTCTGCACGGCGATGATCCAGACGGGAATGTGCGCCCCACCCCCGATGGTCTGGAACCGTCCCTTCGCCATGCGCGTCCGCTCCAGGGCGCCGAACTCCCGCCAGAAGACCCCGAAGACCAGAAGCGTCGACACAACGATGCCGACCGCGGCCCGCCAGCCGAAGTTCGTGAGCACGTCGGCCGCGCTCCAGTTCCAGGGTCCGGCCGCCATGATCATCGGCGGCGCGGCGAAATTGCTCAGGGTTCCCCCCACCGAAACGTTGACGAAGAGCAAACCGATCGTCGCATAGCGCAGGCGCAACGACGGCTCGTAATGATAGAACTGCCGGGCGAGGAGCAGGGCCGATATCGTCATCGCGCCCGGTTCGGTGATCAGGGAACCGAGCAACGGCCCGATGATGAGAATCGAAAGCCACCAGGCGGCGATGGTCTGGCCGCCCGCGGAGGCCAGCAAGCTCAGGCTGCCTTCGGCCAGGCGGAGGATCGGCCTGGTCGAGGCCAGCGCCATGACGACGGTCACAAAGAGCGGCTCGGTGTAATCGACGCGCCGCCCCAAATAAGCGACGACCACCGGCCAGCCTTTGAACGCGGCCATCGCTCCGGCCAGGATGAC
>JBOHXF010000089.1:0-5406 GCA_050737455.1 Opitutaceae bacterium
GTCCCGAGCGCCTCCTGTTCGCCATCAATCCCTCCGGACAGGACGCGGTCGTGGAGCCGGGCGCCGCGGTAACCGGCCGGTCCTGGCGGAAATGGGCGGACGCCGACCGGTTTTATTCGCGCCCGCTTTGGGGCGGACCGACGTTCGCGGACGGGAAATTGGTGGTTCCCGCGCTCGGCTGCGGGCTGTGGGCGCCGGCCTGATCCGCGGCCCGTTCGCACCGGACTCCGGACGATCAACGGCGACGCGATCGCTGCCCTGCTTTGTCAAACTGGCGCGCCGCGGATTGCCCGGGTTCGCTCCAAATGCCGCTCATCCCGGATCGATCGGGCCGATCCGCAATGGGGAAACCCGCGCCGGAAGCGGGGGCGCCGCGGACCTCGCTCACTCGTCCCGGACGCAGCGAAAGCCGATGTTCGTGGCAGAGCTGTCGGGAGTGTTGGAGGTGCGGGCGTCCACCCGGTAACGATTGCAATAGCTCGCGTGGCAGAGATAGCTGCCCCCGCGCATCACGCGCCGTTCGCCGGCCGGCGGGCCGGCCGGGTCGGCTCGCGGGCTCGCGCGGTAAAAGGCGGGGTCGAACCAGTCCCAACACCACTCCCAGACGTTGCCGGTCGTGCAGTAAAGACCGAAGCCGTTCGGCCGGTAGGAACGGACCGGGCAGGTTCCGTAGAAGCCGTCCGCCTCCTCGTTGAGATCGGGGAATCGGCCCTGCCAGACGTTCATGAAATGGCGACCGTCCGGTTCAAGCTCGTCGCCCCAGGGGAAGCGGTTGCCGGCGGGCAGGCCGCCGCGCGCCGCGCGCTCCCATTCGGCCTCGGTGGGCAGGCGCTTGCCCGCCCAGGCGCAATAGGCGAGGGCGTCGTTCCAGGAAACGTGCGTCACCGGATGATTCCAGCGGCGCTTGATGTTCGAACCGGCTCCTTCGGGATGGCGCCAGGTCGCGCCGTCGGCCCGGCACCACCATTCGCTGCCCTGAACGACGGCCCGGACGGAGGTCCGAAGCCGGGGTTCGCTCAGATGGCCGTAAAAGACGAAGGACCAGCCGAAGCGCTCCGCCTCCGTCCGGTATCCGGTTGCGTTCACGAACGCGTTGAACCGCTCGTTGCTGACCGCTTCGGCATCGATCAAGAACGGCGCGAGCTCGACGGCGTGCACGGGCCCCTCTCCGTCGCCGGCGAAGCCGTAATCGCGTTCGTTGCCCATGAGAAATTCGCCGCCGGGAACGCGCCGCATGCCCTCGGGGGAGCCGCGGTCCGCGCGGGCGAACGCCGGCGCGGCGGTCGCGGCGCCTTCCCGGCCCGGGGAACAGCACGAACCCGGCATCCCATCGCTCATCGAGGCAATAAGAGGCGGCCGGGAGGATTTGGCAACGCCTCGGCGGCAATCCGCATCAGGTGGCCGCAATCCCAAGGCATTCGACGTTCACGAAGAAGGGCGAAACTTCGATTGGAATTTCCCGCTGCCCGGTGAACGAAGCGTCGAGGAAGTGCCTTCCGGGACCGAGTTCCACGTCAAAGACGACCGATCCCGCGCCTTCCGGGATCAACCGGTCCACCGCGAGATCACCGATCCTCAGGAAGGCTTCGCCCTTTTTCAGTGGAAACTGCCAAGGACACACCGCATCCAAGACCGGGGGAGGGACAAACTGCATGGTGATTCTGTAACGCCCGCCGCGCGCCACCTCCACGGCCCAGTAGCCGAAGCCGTGCGGTTCCCGCTTTTCGGCCTGCGCGTGCGCGTCGCGCAGTTCGTGCGGTCCCAGCGCCGAGCGCGGTCCGCGCAGGTCCTGCGCGCATAGTTTGACCGGATTCTCGTGCCGCGTGCCGAGGACATTCCGAACCGGAGGGCCGACGCCCCCGGTCACATCCTCGAACCAGGCCCTGAATTCATTTCTCATTCGTCGGACAATCTGCGGATGATCGCGGGCGATATTGCGCGTTTCACCGGGATCGTTCTCGATGTCATAAAGCTCCGTATGCTCGAGATCGACGGGCTGGAAATAGCGGTGGTTCCAACCGGGAGCGCTCATCAGGATCTTGTACTTCTGCCCTCTGGCGGCGCAACTCACGTAGAGGCGCGGCTCGTCCGAGTAGAGCCGGTGCACCCTGTCGGGGCGGCTTTGCTGAAAAAAGAGCGTGCGTTCCGGCCATTCCGCCTCATGGCCCTCCATCAGGGGCACGAGGCTCTTTCCATCCAAACGCACCTTGCCCGGCTTATCCACGCCGCACATCTCGAGCAGCGTGGGCAGCATATCGATATGGGAGACGATCCGGCGGCATTTCCTGCCCCCCCCGATCTTCCCGGGCCATGCGATGGAAAGCGGAAGCCTGATTCCCCCTTCGAAAACGGTGCCCTTTCCCCCGCGCAGGCCCGCATTGTAGCGGTACGGGCCGATCGGGCCCTCGTCGACTCCGTGCGGCCCGATGGGCCCGTTGTCCACGGTGTAGATGACAATCGTGTTCTCGGCGAGCCCGAGCTGTTGCAGTCTGGACCTGAGTCTTCCGACGTTTTCGTCCAGATTGACCATTTCACCGTAAAGGGTGGCCGTGTAATCGTCCAATCCCATCGCCTTGAAGGGATCGCTGTAATGAGGCGCCACTTCGAGCGGACTGTGCACGACGTTGGTGGCCAGATAGACGAAGAAAGGCTCTTCCCGGCGCCCTTCGATGAATTCCATCGCGGCATTGAAGGAGATGTCCGTGATGTAGCCGTGGGTCTTGACCGGCTTTCCGTTGTGATAGAGAATGGGATCGAACAGCGAATTGTTCGGCGCGTTGGCGATTCCGGCAACGATGGCATCCTTGCAGATCAGGGACTCCTGGAATCCACGATCGATGGGCCGCAGCGGGTAGTGATCGCCGAGATGCCATTTGCTGAAGATGCCGGTGCGATAGCCGTCGTTTGAGAGAATCTGCGCGAGAGTCGTTTCATCCGGCCTCATCATGGCCAGACCCGTGGAGGTATCCACGACGCCGGTGCGGTAGTTGTAGCGTCCGGTCATCAGCGACGCGCGAGCCGGCGCGCAAAGCGGGCATCCATAATGATTCGGAAACGAGACGCTGTCCTCAAACAACCGGTCGATGTTGGGCGTGCGGAGCTTGGGATTTCCCATGCAGCTCAGATCGCCGTAGCCCTGGTCGTCGATCACTATAAGAACGACGTTGGGTCGCGGGCCCCGCGGCTTTGGGAGCGGCTTTGGGCTCGCTTCCGCCTTTCCCGCCGCCAGCAACGACATCGCGCCGGCGGAAACAGCCGCGAATCCAACCCGCTCCAGCATCTGTCTTCGCGTGAGACGTTCCGGGGGCATGGGTTCAGTGCTTCACAGCCGTCCCACAAGAACTGATGACAGACGGTTGGAGACTCCCGGGATTCCCCGATTGGGCGGCGCTTGAGGCCGCGGGCCGGATCAGGACGCCGCCGTCCGATTCCTCGAAGGCAGCCCCCGTCGCGGACAGAAGGCCGAAGTTTTCCGTCGAGCGACGGGGAATCGTCCCCTGGCCGTTTCTCGTCAACCTCATGACGAGACTCCTGCGCAAAAAAGTTTGCTCGTCAAGGGCTGGCCCTCGCTCGCCGCGGGCCGAGATCGAGGCGGCACTCGGCGAGGAGGAAGCCGAGCTTGCCGACGGGATCACGATTTTCCTCCCTGGCGATCAGTTTTTGTCGGTCGCCCTGGAGGCGGGACACCGCCATCCTGGCGGCATGATCCGACTGGCTCCCATTCTGGCCCTTGCCGCGGGCATTCTATTGGCCGCGTTTCCATGCCTGAGCGGCCAGGCGGCGCCGGCCACCAACCTGATCCCGAACGCGGGGTTGCGCTCGGGCCCCGACGGCCGGCCGGCGGATTGGAGCACGTGGACGCCCCGGTCCATCCTGGCGCCGGCCATGTCCGTGGTGAACGTAGGCGGGAAGCCGGCGCTGTCGCTGCGCGCGAAGCGGTTTGCCGACTTTGGCCAGTGGGTGACGGTGGCACCCGGCATCCGGCCGGGGGCCTATTATCGCGTCCAGGCCCTTTCATGGTCCAAGAACGTCGTGTCGAAGGAGTTCAGCGTGATGGCGCTGGTGACTTGGACGGCGAACGAAGACGGAACGAAGGTGCTCCAGAGCGACTACGTGGATCAGCGGCGCCTGGAGGAAGGGGGCTGGGTGCTCAACTCCCGGACGATCCAGGCTCCGGTTGGCGCCCGAGCCGCTTGTCTGAGACTGGGCCTGCACGGCACGGCCGGCGGCAGCGTGCTGTGGCGGGACATCGCGCTCACCGAAGTGCCGCCGCCGCCCGCCCGGATCGTCCGCATCGTCACGACTTCGATCAAACCGAAGTATCCCAGCACGGTGGCCGTCAACATGGGGCTGATGGCCCGCATGCTCGACGTGGTGGGGCCGCTGCGACCGGACATCGTGCTCTTTTCCGAGAATCTCGTCGACCGGTTCGTACGCGGATCCATGGAGAGCAAGGTGGAGCCGATTCCGGGGCCGCTCACCCGCATGCTGGCGCAGAAGGCGCGGCGCTACCACACGTACATCATCACGACTCTGCATGAACGCGACCGGCAGGATCTCTACCACAACACCGCGGTCTTGATCGACCGCAGCGGCCGGATCGCGGGCCTGTACCGCAAGGTGCATCTGACTCTTGCCGAAATCGACGAGGGTCTGACTCCGGGCAGCACCTATCCCGTGTTCCAGACGGACTTCGGGAAAATCGGCATCCTCACATGCTACGACAACTGGTTTCCGGCGGACGCGCGCATCCTCCGGCTGGAGGGCGCCGAGATGATCTTTTGGCCCCTGGCCGGGGACGGCGTGCCCGCGCACTGGCGGGCGGTTTCGGTCGCCCGGGCGGTCGACAACGGCGTCTATCTGATCTCGTCGGCGACATTGACGAACAACCAGAGCCGGATCACCAATCCCGCCGGCGAGGTGGTGGCCACGACCGCGGGGGATTTCAGCTTCGCGCTCAAAGACATCGATCTTAACCAGCGTTGGCGGAAGCGGTACATGTCGGTCCCGTCGGGGACGGGCGAGTCGCGCAGCCTGCTTATCAAGGAGCGCCGGCCCGATACCTATCACGTGCTGGTGGAGGGCGATCCCGGTGTGGAGCCGGCGGAGGCCGTCCGCTGACCATCGGCGGCCCTGGAGGGCGTGGATGGAGCCTCCGGTGATCCCGCCGTCCGCCGGCAATGTCCGGGGGGTGACGTACGGTACCGTTGATGTGCCCGGGGCCGCGGGGCCGGGCCTCCCGCGGGCGCCCAAGGAGGGGGAACGCGGCATCGGCCGCGACCGAGCCCGCGGGCGGCGGAGGGGGGACGGCGCGGGCGGACTCAGGGCGTCCCTTCGGGCCGAGGCGCCGGCTGATGCAACAAGCATTGAATGTTGCACCGCAAACGGCCGCGCGTTGCAGTAGGC
>JBOHXF010000090.1:0-7019 GCA_050737455.1 Opitutaceae bacterium
TTGGCGGCCGCCGGCACGAGCCGGGTGAGCGCCTGCTCGATGTTCATGTGGACATCCTCCAGGGCCTCCTCCCAGGGGAAGGCGCCCGATTCTATGTCCGAACGGATTTGCCCGAGGCCGGCGTGGATCGCATCGCGCTCGGCCTCGGAAATCAAGCCCACCTTGGCCAGCATCGCCGAATGGGCCTTGCTTCCCTCGATGTCGTAGAGCGCGAGCCGCCGGTCGAAGGAGACCGACTCGCTGAATTTCAACATGAGCCCGGCGGGGCCGCTCGTGAAGCGGCCGCCCCAAGTCGCCTGGCGTTCCTTGGCCATCCCGTAGGTTTCACCGTGCGCCCAGGGCCCTGCAACGCAAAAGGGTGCAAGAGGTCACGTACCGATTCCCGACCGTTCCGTCAGGAGTCGGTGCCCGACCCCATTGGCATTGCTTTCCCGCCGCGCGTCCGGTCCGTACAACGCAAATGCGCCGTCCGGGCGGGGTTCATAGCCTCCGGCCAATGGACTTCACCAGGCAGACCATTCGCCGCGGCAGCCCGTCCGGAGGGTGGATAAAATTGGCTGTCCCCTTCGAGGAACGGCCTGCACCATGCCCGCCCTTATGCGATGCCTGGGCCAGTGGCTGTTTTGCTTGGCGCTCGCCGCGACCTGCGGGCGGGCGCGGGCCGATTCCGCGTTGGGCCGGTTCGCGGTGGTGCAGGCCGCGCCGGGCTCGACGTCCGTCTACGTGGCGGTCGTCTCCTTGTCGGCCACCCCCTTCGTCCGGCACGGCACGCGATATTTGGCCCGATACCGGGCGGACGTCTTTCCGTTCTTCTTCTACGACGAGAGAGGGCGGCTGATCGTGGACGTTTCGGACGCCCAGCTCCGCGCGCTCGCCGTGGGCCGGCCGATAGATTTCACGGGGCGGGCGATCCGCTCCGACGGGGCCGTCCGAAGAATCGACGGCCGGGTGACGCCCGCCGGGCCGGACCGTGGTGCCATCAAGGTGCGGATCCACGTGGGGCGGCGGATCACGCTCGTCTTCAACACGACCTACCGGCTTCCCGGAGCCGAACGGATCAGGCCCAGCCCGGCACGAACGCCTTCTGGACCGTAGTGCGAGGTTGCGCGAAACCGGGCGGTTTTCGATCGTGGTCCACACGGCGGCCCCCGGCAGGTTGCGCGCCGCGGCCGGTAGCTTCAGCCAATGGGTCAGCCGGCCGATCCGCCGACCGTCTTACGGGGCTCGGCGGACGATCCGGCCGATCTTCTTGGAATTATCCCGCGATACCGCTAAAGTAGGGCCAGGAATCCACCGTTGGCCGCCATAAAGAAGCCCTGTTCCCGTCGGATTGCCGCCCTCATCGCCGCGCTCGCGATCGTGGCGGGGGAAACGGCTTCCGCGCAGACCTGCGTGATCGACGCTGGGACCAATCTCCAGACCATCGACGGCTTCGGCTTCTGCACCACCTGGTCTCCCGTGATGACTGGCGCGCAAGCCGCCACCCTCTTCGGCACAGGCTCGGGCCAGCTCGGTTTCTCGCTCCTGCGCGTCTACATCGACGAAGCGGGGGATTTCACGAGCGATGCCGCCAACGCGGCGATCGCCCATTCCTACGGCGCGAAGGTCCTCGGCACCGCCTGGACGCCGCCCCCTCCCATGAAGGACAACGACAGCTCCGTAGGCGGCTCGCTGATGCCGTCCCAATATGGCGCGTATGCGTCCTACCTCGCGAGCGCCGCCGGCGCCATCGGGCTCGATTTCGTCTCGTTCCAAAATGAGCCGGATATCACGGTGACTTACCAGTCCTGCAGTTGGACTCCGGCCCAAATGGAGACCTGGTGCGATGACAACGCTTCGGCGGTCGGCCTGCCGATCGTGATGCCGGAATCGTACGATTTCAATGACGCCTATTCCGATCCCACTCTCGACGACCCGGTCGGCGTGAACCGGATCGCCTACGTCGCCGGCCACCTCTACGGCGGAGGGAATTACGTCCACACCAACGCCCTCAGCCACAACAAGCACGTGTGGATGACCGAGCATTACAACGACGGACAGGATCTCGGAACCGCCCTCGTGGACGCCAAGGAGGTCAGCGACTGCATGAACAACCTGTTCAGCGCCTACTTCTGGTGGCACGCCTATCATGCCACGCTTACGGATCTCGACCTCATCAACGGGAGCACGCCGCTTCTGAACGGCTCCGCGATCGGCCAGTTCGCGCATTGGATCCGGCCGGGCATGGTCCGCTGCGCCGCGACCTACAATCCGCAGCCCGGCGTCTATGTGACCGCCTATCACCAGCCGGGCTTGGTGATCGTCGTCGTCAACCTGAACGGCAATGCGGTGTCCCAGTCCTTTGCGGTCCAGAACGCAGCCCTCACTTCGCTCGTGCCCTATCAGACCGGGGGACCCTATGGCTGGCAGATGACGCAGTTGGACCCCTTTTCGGTCTTGGGCAATGCCTTTGCTTATCCGCTGGCCGCGAACACGGTCACCACGTTCGTCTCCTACGACGGCTCCGCGCCGGTCATCCTGCACCAGCCGGCCGACGAGGTGGTGTCTCCCGGAAGCGCCTTCGTCCTATCCGTCCAGGTCGCAGGCGTGGGCAATACGTATCAATGGTACAAGAACGGAACCGCCGTGTCCGGGCAGACTCGGGCCAGCCTTTCGATCGGCAGCGCCTCGGCCGCGGACTCCGGCGAATACGAGGCCGTCGTGACGATCGCCGTCGGCAGCGCCACCACCCGCACGGCCACCATCAGCGTCGAATCGGACGCCTGCCGGCTCATCAATTTGTCCTGCCTGACCCAGCTTGCGCCCGGCCGGTCGGCTATTCTTGGCTTCACGATCGGAGGATCGGGCACGGAGCAGGTGCTCATCCGCGCCGCCGGCCCCGCCCTCGCAAAATTCGGAGTGACCAATCCGATGCCCGATCCGCAGCTCGAGGTGTTCCAGGGCTCGGCCGTCATTGCGCAAAACGCCGAGTGGAGCCCCCTCGCCATCGGCAACGCATTCAGCCGGGTCGGCGCGTTCGCCTTCGCTCCGGGCAGTCATGATGCCGCCATACTGACCACCCTTGAAGCCGGATATGGCTATACCGTTCACTCTTCCAGCGTCGCCGGCGGATCCGGCACCGTCCTCGTCGAGGTCTACGACGCGGACACGTCGCCGGCCGCGAGCCGGCTCACCAACCTTTCCGCTCTGGGAACCGTGAGCGGCTCCGCCGCCAATCTCACCATCGGCTTCGTTCTATCCGGGGCCGGAAACCGCAACCTCCTCATCCGGAGCGACGGACCCGCCCTGCCGGCCTTCGGCGTTGCCGATGCGCTGCCCGATCCGGAGGCGACCCTTTTCGACGACAATTCCCATCCGATCGAAGCCAACGACGGCTGGACCACAGCCGCGTCCCCCAGCGCCTTGGCCGCCACCTCCGCCGCAGTCGGCGCCTTCGCCTTCGCGCCCGGAAGCCGGGACTCCGCCCTCCTGGTCCCGCTTGCCCCGTCCAGTTACACCGTCCAAGTCACCTCCGCCGGCAATTCGACCGGCAACGCCCTGGCGGAAATCTACCAAGCCCCATGAGCGGCGCGATGCGACCCGCTTTTTCAATCGTGAGTCTGAGCGTATTCAACTGACGAAGATTGAAAGGAGAGGCTGACATGGCGCGGATCCCGTTGCGAAAATTCATCGCGGGACGGAAAGAATAATCGGAGCCGCCCGGAATCGGCTTCGGACCGCGATCGCCCCTGGGGGCTCGCAATCCGGACATGGTGACCATTCATGCGTGCGCCTTCGGTTGGCGGCAACAAGTACCGCCGTCTTTGGCAAGGGGCTCATACTCATCGTGGCGGCGAAACCAAGCTCCCGCCTCGTTGCGCCCCTTGGGCGCGCGGTCGAGCCACTGGTACATTCCCCAGAGGCCATCCAATCCGCGCACATAGGTCGAATAAGTGTGATAGACGCCGCCGTCCTCGAGTACGAAAGCGCTTAGGCCGGGCCTATCGAGCGCGTACGTGGGCGCGTCCGTTCCGCACATGGCGGCGAATTGGGCAACCGGCTCAGGGACCGGCAGCGCGTCCATCGCGTGGCCAGCGCGCCGGTAGTTGTATTCCACGGTCCCCTCGCGCTGCTGCTTTTCGGTGAAAGAGACGTTGAAGTCGAAGTTGAAGTCACTGTTGGACGACGACGCCCACGGGAAGCTCCAGGCCATCCGCCGCCTGTAGTCCTGCAACTTCGCGAACGGCGCACGCGAGACGGCCCAGAGCATCACGTCGTGATTCTCCAGGTGAACGGCGATCCCGTTAAAACCGTCCGCGATCGACGAGCAGGACGGACAGCCCGCCTTGTAGTCTGGCCCGAACATGAAGTGGTAAACAAGCAGTTGGGAGCGTCCTCGGAAGAGGTCTGCGAGGGAGGACTCCCCCTCGTCGGTCTCGAAGCGGTACTTCTTGGCGATTCGAACCCAGGGCAAGTCCTGCCGCCGCCGTGCCAGTTCGTCGCTGCGCCGCGTCAGGTCCTTCTCGTCCTTGAGCAGATCCAAGCGGGCCGCAAGCCACTCTTCGCGTGTTCCGGTCTTATGGTTAGGCATCGTCTTAGCTCCTTTCAACGGTCCTTCCGACGCTTCGTCGTTGATGAGCATAGATCAGATCCGGCCTTCCACAAGGGAAGAGGATCGCGCTGCGGAAGATTTCAAGGCTCCGACAGCCCCGAGCGGTGCTCTTTATGCGACTCCATTCGCCCCTCAAAGCACTTTACTCGGGCATGACCCTTTAACCAGTCAGGCCCAGCCCAGCACGAACACTTTCTGGACGGTCGTGGCGAGGCTGCGCGAGACCGGGCAGTTTTCGATCGTGGTTCGCACGAAACCCTCAGGCAGCTTGCGCGCCTCGGCCGGAAGCTTCAACCGAAGGGTCAGCCGGCCGATCGTGCGCGGGGCGTCGGTCATCTCCTTGGTGACTTCGTAGGGCACGGGGCCCAGTTCGACGCCCTGGCGCCGGGCCGCGATGGCCAGGGTCGTCACGGCGCACGTGGCGAGCGCCGTCGCGACCAAGTCGGTCGGCGAGAACGCTTCGCCTCGCCCTTGATTGTCCTTCGGAGCGTCGGTTTGGAGGGCGGAACCGGACGGCCCGTGGGTCGCCTGGCAGTGGAGTTCTCCGGAATACTGGCCGGTGATCGAGACCATAGGATGAATCTAACCGCACCGGGTTGCGTTGCGAGCTTCCTGCGAGCCGATTCGGAAATTGCCCGGGTTCTCTCCGAAACGCGGCAAGTGATAAAGGCGCCGGCGAGTCTCTTGAAGTCACCGCGCTCAGTGACAGTGCCCGGCGCTCCAGAAGCCGGGCCGCATCCGCCGCTTACTGCCAACGCGCCAGGATCTTCTGCTTCTCTTCCTTGAACTCCTTGTCGGTGATGATACCTCGCTTGTGAAGGTCGTCGAGTTTGATCAGTTGGGTGTAGGGGTCGTCCACGGACGCCTGCGCCACGGGAGCTTGCATTTCGGATGGCGCCGCCGTCAGGTTCTCCGCGGGCGCCGCAACCGGCGCCTCGCCGGGATTGAGCGCCCTGAATGTCACCTTCGCCGTCACGAAACCGGACGAGATCAAGGGCTTGTGCACGGTGACATCGACGATCTGGATCTGCTTGCCCCGTATCTCGCAAAACTTTTCGGCGTCCTGCGTCGCCTCTTCCTTCAGCTTGTCGCCGCTGCGATTGAGGACCGTTGCCGCCTGGCTTGTGGCGCAATACAGGTTGCCGCCCAAGGAGGCCACGTTCGATGTCGAGTACGAGCATCCCGCCAGCGTGCCGCCCATGGCGATTGCCGCGAAGATTCTGCGAAGCGCAGGGGTATTCATCGCCGGAAAATCGCCAAACGTCTCTCAGAGGTCAAGACCAGCCGGAACCGGCCGAAACTTCGGGACGGTTAAGGCCCGTCGTCCGGGGCCCCGTCCTCACGATCCGGCCGCCGGATTCGGCGGCAGAGGCAGATCATGGCCGTCGAGCGTCACGTCGATCCGGTGCCGGAGCGCGCCGGCCTCGGCGAAAGCCACGGTGAGAACGCGGCTGCGCGGATCCCAATTCCAGGATCCGCCGGGCAGGCGCCGGCCGTCGAGCGTCACTGCGACGGGGCTCTCGCGGAAATGAAAGCGGGCGCGGTATTCCCGCGGCACAAACTGGCGGTTCGATTCGGCGAGAGAGAAGCGCACCCGGCGCCCGTCGGCGGCGCACGCGAAGCGCGTCACGGTGTAGGCGCCCCGGCGGTAGTCGAAGCTGATGCCATCGTCCCGGTACAGCGTGAAGTGCGAGCGTCCCGCGGGGAAGATTTCCAAGGTGAGCGGATCCCAGGGCTTGGCGCCCGTGTTGCGCATGTCCGGTGCCATGGGAATGATCGCGCCCGCACGGACGGCCACAGGTATCCGGTCCAGCGGCGCGGACACGGTTTCCCACCGCCCTCCGGGGTACGCGCAGCCGTAATCCCAGTCGATCCAGTTTCCGGGCGGAAAATACACCCGCCGGCGAGTTTGCCCCTCGTTCAGGACCGGCGCGACCAGAAGCTCGGACCCGAACAGGTATTCGTTTCCCGGAGCGGCAAGCGAGCCGGGGTCGTGCGGAAAGGCCAGAGGCAGGGCGCGCGTGACGGGCAGGCCGTCCCGGCTGGCTTCCCAGGCGTAGCTGTAAATATAAGGCAGCAGGCGGTAGCGGAGCTTCAGATAATGCCGGCAGGCGCGCTCCGTCTCCGGACCGAATGCGTACGGCTCGGGCTCCCCGCCGGCCTTGTGCGCGCGGACGATCGGGCTGAAGGCGGAGAACTCCATCCACCGCTCGTACAGCCGCGCGTGCGCCCCGTACCGGTCGTTCTTGTAGTAGCCCGTCAGGAATCCGCCCGTGTCGCAGGTCCACCAGGTGAAGCCCGATAATCCGGTGTTGAGCATTTCCGGGGGATGGGCCCGCAGCGTGGCGTAATCGCTGTGGATGTCCCCGGTCCAGACGGCGCCGTGGTGGCGCTGGTAGCCGGCTGAACCCGCGCGCGAAAGCAGAAC
>JBOHXF010000091.1:0-6026 GCA_050737455.1 Opitutaceae bacterium
GCCCCGGTCTCGCCGGACGCCAAGCTGTCCGCCGTCGTCGGCGCCAAGCCCCTTCCCCGCACCGAGCTGACCAAGAAGCTCTGGGACTACATCAAGAAGAACGGGCTGCAGGACAAGAAGGACCGCAAGATGATCAACGCCGACGACAAGCTCAAGGCCGTGTTCAACAACAAGTCCAAGGTGAGCATGTTCGAAATGACGAAGCTGGTCTCGGGCCACGTTTCGTAAGCCGGGCACAGTTTCGATTGGTATGATGCCGCGCGGGTCCGCTCGCGCGGCGTTGTTATTTGCGGTCGCAGCCGCCGGGCTTGGGCTCGGCGGATCGGCTCGAGCGGCGGGCGGCGGATCGGCCGACAGGATCTGGTCGGACCGCCTGCCCGTGCCGCCCGGCGGGGGAGGGCAGGGCTGGGGGCTCGCGACGGGCGGCTCGCCCCGGGACCGGACGCCTCTTGCCTCGATGGACTCCTTCGCGGAGCTGCGGGCGTGGGTGTGGCCCGACGGCTGGTACGCGGTGAGCGGACCGCCGCCGCGGCCCCGTGCCGGGCCGACGGCGCCCGCGCGCTGGGTTTTCGCGGGGTACCTGGGCGCGCCGGCGGAGGGCGTCAAGCTGCGGCGCGGGACCGACGCGCTCGGGGCGTATCGGGAAGTTCGATTCAAATGGCGGCTCGCGTCGGCCGGCCGGTTTTCGGGCTCGATCCGCCTGTACGACGCCGAGCGGATCGCCGTCTTCGCCGAGACGGCCGCGGCCGCGCAGCCGCGCTGGACGACGGTCTTTCCCCGGTTCACCACGCTGCCATCCCGGCTGCACCTCTTCAGCTACCGCGAGGCGCCCTTCGCGCCGTATGCCTTCGATGCGGAGGACAATGGCACGCCCTGGCTCTTCTTCGACGACGGCGGGCGGGCCGCGATCCTTTCGCCCGCGGCCCACTTCCTGACGGCCGCGATGGAGGGCGACGGGGTGACGGAGGCCGGCTGCGGGCTCGACCCGGACGCACGCAACCTGCCGGCGGGTTTCACGACGCGCACGCTGCTCGCGTTCGGATCCGGGATCAATCGCGCCTGGGACACCTGGGGCCGGGCGCTTCGCCGGATGGCCGGGCGGGTCTCGCCGCCGAACGATGCCGACCCGGTGCTCCGATACCTCGGCTACTGGACCGACAACGGGGCGTATTATTATTACCGGTATGATCCCGCGCTCGGCTATGCGGGGACCCTCCGGGCGCTGGTGGCCCATTTCCGGACCGCTGCGGTGCCGGTGCGCTATCTGCAGCTCGACAGCTGGTGGTACCGCAAGAGCCTGACCGGGCCGGACGGGCGGACCGGAACCACCAAGAATCCGCAGTTCCCCGACGGTGAGTGGAACCGGTACGGGGGGCTTCTCGTGTATCGGGCGGATCCGGCCGTCTTTCCGCGGGGTCTGGCCGGATTCCAGCAGTCGGTGAACCTGCCCCTCATCGTGCATAACCGCTGGATCGATCCGGCGAGCCCCTACCGCCAGAAGTACCGGATCAGCGGTTATGCGGCCGTGGACCCGGGGTTTTGGGACGAGATCATGGGGTACCTGACGCGTTCCGGCGCTCAGGGTTACGAGCAGGACTGGCTGAGCGCGATCTACGAGCATTCGCCAGAACTGCGATCCACGCCGGGGGTGGGCGCGCGCTTCACCGGCGCGATGGCGGACGCGGCGGCAGTCCGGCACCTGAGCCTCCAATACTGCATGGCGCTGCCGCGCTTTTTCCTGCAGGGGGCGCGCTACGGCAACCTGACGACCATCCGGGTGAGCGACGACCGGTTCTCGCGGGATCGGTGGGATTCATTCCTGTACGGATCCCGGCTGGCGGGTTCGCTCGGACTCTGGCCCTGGTCGGACGTGTTCATGAGCACCGAGCGGGACAATCTGCTCCTCGCGACCCTGTCCGGCGGCGGGGTCGGCTTCGGCGATCGGATGGGCGCGGAAAGCCGGGCCAATCTGCTTCGCTCGGCGCGGCCCGACGGCGTGCTCGTCAGGCCCGACGCGCCGATCTTCCCGACGGACGAGACCTACCTCGCCGATGCGCGCGGCGATCCGGCGCCGATGGTGGCTTGGACCCGCAGCGCGAATCCGAGGACAGCCTACGTCTTCGCCTATGGCCGCGGAGCCGGCGAGGCCGAGACGAGTTCCTTTACGCCCGCTGAGATGGGGCTATCGGGCGGGGTTGTGGTGCTCGACGTCCGGGCGGGGCGGGCGTGGCGCCAGCCCGCGGGACAGCCGGTGCTCGTCCATGTGGGGCCGGCTTCGGGTCCGGCCATGGCCGGCACGGTCCGCCTGTCCGGCACCGGCTACTACGAAATCGCCGAGGCGGGCCCCGAAGGCCTGGCCTTCTTCGGCGACGCGGGGAAATTCGTGTCCAACGGAGCCGGACGGATCGCGGCATTCCGCCGCGTGCCCGGGGGGATCCGCTTTGCCGTCCTGTTCGCCCTCAACGAGGCCCCGGTGGAGCTGTTCGGCTACAGTCGGCGGCAGCCGACCGCGACGGCGAGCGAAGGGGCCGTGGGGCGGGTGCAGTGGGATCCGCGGTCGGGGAAGTTCGTGGTTTATGTGGCGCCCGGCTCGCGGGCGTATTGGGGCTCGCCCTCGCCCAATTCCCAGCCGGACCAGACCCGGATGGCCCAGGTGCAGATTTCCGCGGGGGCCGCGCCTACTGCGCCCGCTGGCTCGCCTCGGCCATGAAATGCTCATGGGCGCTGAAGGAGCGCGCGCCCTTTGCGCGGCCCACGGGAACGTAGGCGCCGTTGCCGCGCAGCTCCTGGGCGTCGACGTTGTCCTTGAGCTCCGCCGGCAGAATATCCTCGAGGATGCGTCGGCGCATTGCCGGCTCGGCCACGGGAAAGACGGCCTCGACTCTCCGGAAGAAATTGCGGGGCATCCAATCGGCGCTGCCGGAGTAGACGAGGGGCTCGCCTCCGTCGTTGTGGAAGCAATAGACGCGGGCATGCTCAAGAAAGCGGCCGACCAGGCTGCGGACGCGGATGCGCTCGCTCAGGCCGGGCATCCCCGGAACGAGGCAGCAGATCCCCCGGACGATGAGGTCGATCCGCACTCCGGCCTGCGAGGCCGCGTAGAGGGCGTCGATCACCCCCTTGTCCACCAGGGCGTTCATCTTCGCGACGATCCGGGCCGGGCGGCCGGCTCGGGCGTTCGCTGCTTCGCGACCGATGAGTTCAAGGACGCGCCGCTGCAGGTTGAAGGGGGCGACGAGGAGGTGCCGGAAGGACGGCGAGCGGCCGAGGCCCGTCAGGGTGTTGAATGTCCGCGCGATGCCCCGGGTGAGGCTCGTCCGGGCGGTGAACAGGCTGATGTCGGTATAGAGCCGCGCGGTCTTCTGGTTATAGTTGCCGGTCCCGAGGTGGGCGTAGTGGCGCATCCGGGCGCCCTCGCGGCGCACGACCAGGCAGAGCTTGCAGTGGGTCTTGTGGCCGACGAACCCATAGAGCACGTGGACCCCCGCTTCCTCGAGCTGCTTGGCCCATTGGATGTTGTTCGCCTCGTCGAAACGGGCCTTCAGCTCGACGAGGGCGGTGACCTGCTTGCCGTTGCGCGAGGCATCGATGAGCGCGCGCACGACGGGCGAGTCGCCGCTCGTCCGGTAGAGCGTCTGCTTGATGGCGAAGACTTCGGGATCGCGAGCCGCCTGCTCGATGAAGTCCACCACCGGCGCGAACGAATCGTAGGGATGGTGCAGGAGGATGTCCCGCGCGCGGATCTGGTCGAACAGGTTCGGCGAGCCGCGCAGCGGCGCCGGCACCACCGGCTCGAATGGGGGAAACTTGAGGTCTGGGCGGTCGAGGTCGGCCAGGCTCTGGAGGCGCAGGAGGTTGATGGGGCCCTTCAGCCGGAAAACGTACTCATGGGGCAGGTCGAGGTAGTTGCAGAGCGTCGAGAAGACCGCCTCCGGAACGCCGTCCTCGATCTCCAGTCGGACGGCGGCGCCGCGGCGCAGGTTGCGCAGCTCCTCCTCGATCGTCTTGAGCAGGTTTTCGGCCTCCTCGTCGTCGATGTACAGATCGCTGTTGCGGGTGACGCGGAAGGCGTGGGCGGACTTGAGGCGGCAGCCGGGGAACAGCTCGCCCGCGCAGAGCTTGATGATGTCGCTCAGAAAGATGTACCGGGGCGGCCGGCGGCGCGCCGGCAAACCGATGGCGACCAGGCGGGGAAGAATGCGGGGCACCGGGAGAATGGCCAGGCCGCCCGAGCCGGACAGGCGGGCGCCCCCGGCCGGCGGCGCGCGCCGGCTCTCGCCGGCGACGGGCTCGACCGCGACGACGACGTTGAGCGTCTTGTTGCCGAGCTGGGGGAAAGGATGCGCCTGATCGAGGGCGAGCGGCGTGAGCACGGGATACACCTGCTCCCGGAAATAGGACCGGACCCAGGTCCGTTCCCACCGGGTGAGGTTGTCGGCGGAGCGGAAGCGAATGTCCTTCCGGCCGAGGGCGGGGACCAGATCCTCCCGCCAGCAGCGGTACTGGTCGTCGATGAGGGAGGCGACGACCGAGTGAATCCGACGAAGCTGCTCTCGGGGGGAAAGGCCGTCCGGACCGGGTTCGGTCACCCCGGAGTCCATCTGCTGCATGAGCCCGGCTACGCGGATTTCGAAGAACTCGTCGAGATTCGAGCTGACGATCGACAGGAAACGCACGCGCTCCAGCAGCGGATGGCGCCGGTTCTGGGCCTGCTCCAGCACGCGGCGGTCGAAGGCGAGCCAGCTCAGCTCGCGGTTGAAATACGCCGCCTTGAAGGCGGCGGGGGCGCCGCCCCGATTTACGGGCGGAGCCGCCGGAACCGGGTGGGCGGGCGCCCGCCGCGGCGATCGGCCCGCGGAATTCGCGGCAAGGTGGGAACGGGAGCGGCCGGCCATTGGAGTGACACGGGAAAAGGTGAAAGGGGATCTAAATACGGCAACCCCGCAAGGTCACGAGTCTTAAGGGTCTTGACATTCGATTGCGACCGGCCGCCGCATGATCGGGACGTGGCTCGGCTTCGCGGTCCGCCTATTCTCGCACGCAGACGGTCTTGATGTTCACGAATTCCCTCAGGCCGAAGATCCCGAGCTCGCGGCCGTACCCGCTCGATTTCACGCCGCCAAACGGCAGGCTCGGATCGGAACGCACGAAGTCGTTTACGAACACGGCGCCGGCCTGGAGCCGTTCCGCGATGCGGCGTGCCCGGGCGACATCCCGGCTGAAGACGGCGGCACCTAGCCCGTACGGCGAATCGTTCGCGATTTCGACTGCGGCGGCCTCCGTCCGCGCCGGGATGATCGCCGCGACGGGGCCGACGAGCTCCTCGGAGTAGGCGGGGCTTGCCGCCGGCACGGAGGTAAGCACGGTGGGCGCGTAAAAATAACCCGGCCCGCGGACCGGACCTCCGCCGTGAAGAAGCCTCGCGCCGCGTTTGAGGGTGACGGCGACTTGGGTTTCCAGTCGCCGGCGCAGATCCTCCCGTGCGAGGGGACCGACCTGGGTGGCCTCTTCGCGGGGATCGCCGACCGAACGGGCGGCGATCCGCTCGACGAATTTCCGCTCGAATTCGCGGCGGACGCCGGCAGCGACAATGAAGCGCTTCGCGCAGATGCAGCTCTGGCCGCTGTTGATCAGGCGGGACTCGGCGCAGATTTCCGCGGCCCGGTCGAGATCCGCGTCGTCAAGGACCAGGTATGCGTCGCTGCCGCCGAGTTCGAAGACGCCCTTTTTCATCGCCTGGCCCGCGAGCGCGGCGACGATCCGGCCGGCCCGCGGGCTACCGGTGAGCGTGACAGCCTGGATGCGTTCGTCGGCGATTACGGCGGGAATGCGCTCATTGGCCAGAAGCAGCGTCTGGAACGATCCGCCGGGCAGGTCCGCCTCGCGGAAGACTTCCTCGATGACGAGGGCGCAGCCCGGCACGTTGGGCGCGTGCTTGAGCACGATCACGTTCCCCGCGCAGAGGGCGGGGGCGGCGGCGCGGACCACCTGCCAGTAGGGGAAATTCCAGGGCATGATCGCGAGAA
>JBOHXF010000092.1:0-5991 GCA_050737455.1 Opitutaceae bacterium
GGACGAGCCCGAACGCGTGGCCGAAGCGATGCAGGAGGCTCTTCGGCGCTTTCCGGCCGGGGTGTACGCGTTGTGGCATCCGATCAGCGCGCGGGTGGATCTCGGGCCCGTGTTCCGAAGCCTGCGGGCGCGGCGGGCGCCGCCGGTGTGGAGCGGACGGCTGACCGTCGCGCCCCGCGCCGAGGGCCTGCGCGGATCCGGGCTGGTCGTCGTCAACCCTCCGTGGAAATTCGAGTCGGAAGCGTCCGCCGTGCTGGCTTATCTCGGCCGAACCCTGGCGGGCGCGGCAGACCGGCCGGATGAGACGGATTGGATTGTGCCGGAAGCACGCCCAGGGGCGGCGCCTTGAAGACGGGCCGATTCCACTGGGCGTCGTTGCCTGTCCTGGCCTTCGGGAAGGAGGCGGAACCCGGCTTGCGGCGGCGGAGGAAGCTGAGGGAGTGCGGCATGATGTAGGTCGATGAGTTGTGACCGGGAGAGGCGAGGGTTGTGCCATTGAGTTCGGTCCGAAGAGGCGGAAGGAGCGTGCGGCCGAGCGAAGCGCCGTCAGGCCACTTCCCGGAGCGTGGAGACACCGGCCGCGTCCCGGGCGCGTTTCGGCAGCGTGACGGCAAGGACCCCGCGGTTCATCTCCGCTCGCATCGAGCCATAGTCGAAGCCCCGCCCCAGCCGGAGGTTGAGGCGGTAGTCCCGTTGCGAGCGTTCCAGGTGCAGCGGCTGCCAGTTGACCCGCACGAAACGCGCCTTGCGCCCCGTGACGATCAGGTCCGGGCCGCGCGCCTCCACGTTCACGCCGGAGGCCGCGACGCCCGGCAGATAGACGACGAGCTTCAGATGGGCGCCCTTGTCCTCGCAGTCGTACGGCGGAGTTCGGAATGCGGCGACAGGGCCGGCATTCTTCGAACGGCTGTCTGGGGTCGGGTGGATGATCGTGTGCATGGTGGAAATGGCTATCGCCTCCTCGGGGGGATGACCCCGGGCTTCATGTGGCTGAACCTGGTTCTCTCTAGGAGGGGTTCAGGCCGGGAAGCCCGGGCGGGTCGTCGCTTTGCTCCAGCGATTGAGCTCCGGACGCATCTGCGCGGCGCCAAAGCAAACGCAGGCCTTCGTAATCGAAGCGCCGGCGTGGGCGTGCGGATGGATCTGGGTCCGGTTCATGGGAGCTGGATTTACCATACTCATTGCAGGAGCCATGCCAAGCGAAAGTTTTTGCCGGCGGCGCGGCGAGCCTCTTTCATGAGGCATGATCTCCGACGCGACCGCCACTGTGGCCGAACTCAAGACCCGCATCCTGGCCTTCTCCCGCGAGCGCGACTGGGAGCAATTCCACTCGCCGAAGAACCTGAGCATGGCGCTGGCGGCCGAGACCGGCGAGCTGATGGAGCATTTTCTATGGACCACGCCGGAGGAGTCGAAGCGGATCAGCGACGAACCGGGGAAGCGCGAGCGGATCGGAGAGGAGGTGGCCGACGTCGTGATCTACGCCCTCGAGTTCGCCAACGCGACGGGCCTCGATGTCGCGGCAGCGATCGAGGCGAAGATGGTGGCAAACGCCCGGAAATATCCCGTGGAAAAGGCGCGCGGGCGGGCGGACAAGTACACCGACCTGTAGCGGCGATCACGGCCGCGGGCGGAACGCCTTCATCCGCGTTTCGTCGGTCTCCAGCCGCGGGCCGCCGAGCAGGTCGAGGCAGTAGGGGATCGCGGGGAAAACGGCCAGTAGGTTCTCGCGGATGGCCTTCGGCCGGCCGGGCAGGTTCACGATGAGCGTCCGCCCGCGGAGTCCGGCGATCTGCCTGGAGAGGATCGCGGTGGGGACCGTCCGCAGCGACGCCGCGCGCATGGCCTCGCCGAAGCCGGGCAGGAGTCTTTCGCATACGGCCGCGGTCGCCTCGGGGGTCACGTCCCGCGGCGCGGGCCCCGTGCCTCCCGTCGTGACGACGAGGCAGCAGCCGGCCGCGTCCGCCATGCGCGCCAGCTCGGCCTCGATGCGGGGGCGCTCGTCCGGGACCACCGCGTAATCGGCCTCGAAGGGCGTGGTCAGCCATTCGCGCAGCAGCGCGACACAGGTTTGTCCGGGCGTGTCGGCGTAGACGCCGGCGCTCGCGCGATCCGACACATTGATGACGCCGATTTTCGGCTGCCCCGGCATGGCGGAACATTTAAGGGAAGGAGCCGGGGCGGCGCACGCCTTATCCGGACCGAGGTCGATCGGGTTCATTTGCCCGGGATGTGCAAGCGCATGCCCGCGCACCCCATGCATCCGAATTGGCCGATCGCCTCATCCGGCTCGGGCTCGACGACTTTCGGTGCCAAATCGGAGGATCCCGCCGAGCCGGTCCATCCGGCGGGAAATCGCCGGGGCGGCCGCGATCAGTCATCGGCCTCGGCCTCGAAGCGCTCGACCAGCTCCGCCGGCTCGCAGCCTTCGGCGCGGAGGGCGCGCAGGCTCCGGGCGGCGTCGCGTTTCGCGAGGCGCCGGCCCCCCGCGTCCATCATCAGCGCGCAGTGGTAATAGGCCGCTGGCGGGCGGCCGAGCGCGCGGGCGATCAGGATCTGCCGAAACGCGGACATGGCGAGATCCTCGCCCCGGACGACCTCGGTGATTCCGAGCTCGGGCGCGGTGTCGTCCACGGCGCAGGCGAGCTGGTAGCTCGGAAATCCGTCCTTCCGCCACACGATGAAATCCCCGAAGTCCCGGCCGGCGACGGCCCGCCGGGCGCCGAGCCGGCCGTCCCGGAAGCCCACGGCTTCGCCGTCGCGCACGTGGAACCGCCACGAGGGCGGGTCCCCCGATTCCGCCCGGAGGGCCGTTCCGCTCCGGTTTTCGGGACGGCAGGTCCCGGGATAGAGCGGTTCCGAACTCCCGGCGGCCTCGTGCGGGGCGGCGGCGCCGACCTCACGGCGGGAGCACCGGCAGGGATAGACGCAGCCGGCCGCCTTGAGGCGCTCGAAGGCGCCCCGGTAATGCGGCAGGCGCCCGCTTTGGCTGACCATGGGGCCGTCCCAGTCGAGCCCCAGCCAGCGCAGGTCCTCCTGGAAGGCCGTCACGTATTCCGCTCGGCACCGGCCCGGATCCAGATCGTCGTTGCGCAGCCGGAGCCGCCCCCCGGCCCGCCGGGCGCGCCTGTGCGCGATCCAAAACGTGCGCGCGTGTCCGAGATGGAGGAACCCGGTGGGAGAGGGCGCGAGGCGTCCGACATACGGTCCCATCGCGGCGCTATAGCACTCCCGGCCGGGCGGGAGCCAGCCCCATTCTTCCAAGCGCTGTCAGCGCCATTACCCGGCCTCCGGCTGCTTCCGGACCTTCCGCCCGCAAACGCGCCCGGCTACCGCATCAGCACGGCGAGAACGGGACCGTTGCGGGGCCTTTCGGGAACGAATCCGGCGATCTTCATGGCGCGCCGAACTTCAGGCGCTTCCATGAACGTCCGCCAGACCAGGCCGGAGCGCAGGTTTTCGGCCATGATCATGGAGATTCCCTGATCGATGCCGATGACGTCCGGATCTACCCAGCCGGTCTCGGGATTGAACGAGTCGACGAAGCCGTAGCGGCCCCACACCCCGGGTCCGCCCGTTTTCAGCATGTCGTGCAGCGAGGTGAGGCAATCGCGCGGCGCGAAGGGCAGCGACCCGGCCGGAGCGCAGGGCACAAGCGTGCCGTCGCTTTCGTCGGGCTCCGGGCCGGGGGTGCCCCAGGCCATGTAGCCGTGCTCGCCGTCCGATGCCGTCAGGCCCCACAGGTTCTTTGACCAATGGTGGAAGCGCGCGTGCTGGGCCGCGGACCATGCGCGCTGGTCCAGCGTCGCGTCCACCGAGTTCTGCCAGTAGTCCGCGAAGGCGTCGTGGCGCCCGCGGAAATAGAACCAGGCCTGCGCATATTGGTGGGTGAAAAGCGGCCCGCACTGGATGAACGTCTGGCCGTCGAAGCGCTCCAGCGGCCGGCGCTTCCACGCGCGCCAGCATTCGGCCGGGAGCGGGCGCGAGGGCGCCCCGAGGCCGAGCAGATACATTCCCATCAGCTCGGAATAGCTGTCCCAGCGGTAGGGAATGAAGCCGGTCTCCGGCAGCCAGCCGTGCGAGAGGGTGAGCCCGCCGTTCAGGGCCCATCGCCAGTCGATCCGCCGGTAGATGCGCCGGACGTACGCGTCCGCCGCGGGGTCCCTCAGGTATTCCCGGGCGAAGACCGCGCCTTGGAGAAACAGGGCGGTGTCGATCGTGGAAATTTCCGAGTCGTACGCCCGCCGGCCGGTGCGCGGATCGACAAAATGGTAGAACCATCCGTGCTGATTGGGCATCTCGTCGGCGGCGAAGCGCAGGGTTCGTTCGATCCTGGCCTTCGCCTCGCCCGGCTGCAGCCAGCCGCGGTGCGCGCCGATGCAAAACGCGGTGAGCGCGAAACCGGTCGCGCTGATGCTCGCCGCCGCATCGCCGGGGGAGCCGTTGGCCGGCGCGCGGTCCTGGGCCAGCCCGGTGTGCGGATCACTATGCTCGATGAAGTACCGCAGCGCGCCCTGTTCGATGCCGTCGAGGAGCCGTAGGTCGGCCGGCGTGGGATGGAATTCGGGGGCCGCGAATATCGTCCGGGGAATCGAGAGCGCGGCGACCGCCGACGCGAAAAGAACAGCCAACCCGAACGACACCTTCTGCATGGGCCCAGTTTGCCCTACCGGGCATCGCGGCGTCTATCGGACGCGTCCGAAATTCGTGTCGGGATTCGTCTGACAGCGGCTCGCCTCCCGGCGCGCATGCGGGCGATGAAAGTCACGGCTTTTCGCCCGACGACACCGCTTGCCATCTCCGCGAGGCGCGGGCACTTTCGCGGTTCGAATGAGCGCGCCGAAGGTGCTGTGCGTCTATTGTTCCTCCAGCCAGGAGCTCGCGGCCGAATATTACGCGCTCGCCGAGGCGATCGGCCGGGAAATGCCCGGGCGCGGCTGGGGGCTCGTTTACGGCGGCGGAAAAGTGGGGACGATGGGGGCGATCGCCCGCGGCGTGCGGGCCGCCGGCGGCGCCGTCGTCGGCGTGATCCCGGAGTTCATGAAGGCGCGGGAACTTGCGTTCGAGGAGGCGAACGAGCTTCACGTCGTGGAGACGATGGCACAGCGCAAGGCGGCCATGATCGCGCGGGCGGATGGATTCCTGGCGCTGCCCGGGGGCATCGGCACCCTGGAGGAAACGGCGGAGGTGCTGACCCTGCGCTACCTCGGGAAGATCGAAAAGCCCATCGTGTTCCTGAACCAGAACGGCTACTACGACGACCTCCTTCGGTTCTTCCACCGCATGGCGCGGGAGCGCTTTCGCGGGACCGAAGGGCTGTTCGCCGTCGCCGAACGTGCCGAACAGATCTGGCCCCCGCTGGAAAGTCCGCGTCGCTATGAGCCCGCGGAGCTTTGGCGGAGTCCCCGCGCCGCGGGGTAGCGGGCTATTTCCAGAGCGGCACCACATCCGCGGCGCGCAGCCAGCCCGTCTGGCCGTTCGGAAATTCGATCCGCGTCCAGCCGAGGAACCTGCGGTCCGCGACGCCGATGAGGCCCGCGCCTGCCGGGGTCGTCTCCTGCGAGGCGTCCGCTTCCGTCGGAATCGAGCGGAGCAGCCCGGAGCGCCAGAGGAAGACAGCGTTCCCATCCCCCGCAGGCCCATAGGCGGATCGGCCCAGCAAGGCTGCGGCGATCCCGGCGGCCGCGATGCCGAGCAGGATGGCCCCGGCGATCGCCGCCGGGCGGTGCGCTCTCACCATGCGGTAGCCGGCGAGCAGCAAAAGCACGCACGCGGCCCCCGCCGCCCACCCGAAGAGGACCAACAGCTTCTCCCAGCCGGCCGGCGACGCCAGTTCCGCCAGCCGATAGGGCAGGCTGGGAGCGATGAACGGACCGAGAGGTCCCGGAGAAATGTCCGCCTTCTCGCAGGCGAGCGCGAACTGCCGCCGGATCGCGGGCTCGCCCGGCCGCTGCACGAGCGCCGCCGCCGCCTGCGCGACCGCCTCGGACC
>JBOHXF010000093.1:0-1570 GCA_050737455.1 Opitutaceae bacterium
CCGAATAGCCTGGGCGGTCCGGGAGTTCGCCGGAGCGATCGTTCTCAGCACGAGCTTCGGCGTGCAGTCGGCCGTGATGCTCAGCCTGGCGACGCGGATCCAGCCCGACATCCCGGTCGTCCTGGTCGACACGGGGTACCTCTTCGCCGAGACCTACCGCTTCGCAGACGAGCTCAAGGAAAAGCTCCGGCTCAACCTCCGCGTCTACCGGCCGGACATCAGCGCCGCGTGGCTGGAGGCCCGGCACGGTCGCCTGTGGGAAAAGGGCGCGGAGGGCCTCGCCGCCTACAACAGGATCGCCAAAGTGGAGCCGATGCACCGCGCCCTGCGCGAATTGGGCGCGCGCGCCTGGCTCGCCGGCCTGCGCCGCAGCCAGTCTTCGACGCGGGAGGACCTGCCGATCGCGGGCCCCCAGGACGGTCGCGCGAAGATACTTCCGGTCGTCGACTGGTCCGACCGGGACGTCCACCGCTACCTCACCGCGCACGGGCTGCCTTATCATCCGCTTTGGGAGAAAGGCTACGTGTCCGTCGGCGACGTGCCGACGACGCGCCCCCTGACCTCGGAGCTCACCCCCGAACAGACCCGGTTTTTCGGGTTGAAGCGGGAATGCGGCCTGCACGAGCCGATCTCCCCCGAAATCTGATCCACTTCATGTCCCACCTCGACGATCTCGAATCCCACAGCGTCTACCTCCTGCGCGAGGCGTTCCACGCCTTCCAGAAACCCGGGATGCTCTGGTCCATGGGCAAGGACTCGAATGTGCTGCTCTGGCTGGCAAAAAAGGCCTTCTGCGGGCACGTCCCGTTCCCGCTCATCCACATCGACACCACCTACGAATTTCCCGAGATGCTGGAATTTCGCGCATGGGCAACCGAGCACTACGGCCTGGATCTCGTCGTTTGGATCAATCAGGAGGCCCGGGACCGCGGCATCGGCTACGAGACGACCGACCCGGTGACGGTGACCCACGAGCTCAAGACCGTCGCCCTCCAGCAATGCCTGGCGGCCCATCGCTTCGACGCGCTCGTCACCGGCATCCGTCGGGACGAGGACTCCACCCGGGCGAAGGAGCGGTACTTCTCGCCGCGCAACGCGGAGTTCGAGTGGGACTACAAGGACCAGCCCCCGGAGTTCTGGAACCACTTCACGACGGAGGTGGGGCCGGGCGAGCACGTCCGCGTCCAACCGCTGCTCGATTGGACGGAAATCGACGTCTGGGGGTATCTGGAGCGGGAAAAGGTCCCGCTGCCGGGGATGTATTTCGCTCGGGAAGGACGGCGCTACCGGTCCCTGGGCTGCATGCCGATCACCCGGTCGGTGCCCAGCCAGGCCGCGACGATCGCCGACATCATCGAGGAGCTCAAGGTGACGCGGACCCCGGAACGTTCGGGGCGCGCCCACGATCACCACGAGCGCAACGCGATGCAGAAGCTCCGAGCGAAAGGATTCATGTGATGAATGGCTCCGCTTCCCAATCCCTCGCCGGCGCCCCGCCGGCTTCGCCCGCAACGCTCGCCGTCCCGCTCGATGGGGAACGGCCGCACAAGCCCCCCCAGCCGGACGGCGC
>JBOHXF010000094.1:0-10359 GCA_050737455.1 Opitutaceae bacterium
GTATCAGCCGGCCTACTTCGAATTCATGCTGAGGAGCCTGCCGCGGCGAGGCGCGGAGAAGGATTTCCCCGGCCGGCTTTGGGCCGGTCGAAACAGCCAGGGGCCGGTCTGGCGGATCGAGCTGGACGGCGGCCCGCGCTTCCTCGTCCAGGACGGCCCCCATGCGGCCGTGTGGCGAACCTCGGGTGCGGGCGTCGAGCGTGCCCCGCTGGGCGTACCGCTCATCCCGGACCTGGATATCACCCCGTTCGACCTGCTCATGCCTTATTTCTATTGGCCGGATGCCCGCGCGGTGGGGGTCGACCGGGTGCTGGGGCGGCCGGCGGACGTCTTCGTTTTCCGCCCTCCGGCGGATTTTGGAGCCCAGGTGCCCGGCCTTGCGGAGGTCCGCGCCTATCTGGACGGCGAGTACCATGCGCCCCTCCAGGTCGAATCGCTGGGGCCGGCCGGAAGCGTCTTCAAGACCCTGACCCTCGTGGACCTGAAGCGTGTCGCGGGGCAGGTGCTGCCGAAGGACATCGACGTGCGCGATGAGGCGACGCGAAACAAGACCCGGTTCAGCCTGACCGCGGTGGAACTCGGCGTCGATCTGAGCCCGGCTCTCTTCACCCCCGCCTCGCTGACGGAGGCCGTGGCCCCTCCGGCGGGCCCCATCGAACGGTTCTAGGGCCGGCGGAAAATCGCCGGACTAATGACCGGGGAAGGGCGCTCCTGGCATCGGGCGTGCTATGATGCTTCGGTGAAGGGCCGCGCCCGCTTTTCCCATATTTATATTGCGGCACGCCGCTCGGACTCCTAAAGGTTTGCGGCCGATCTGCCCGCCTCAATCCGAATTTGCCATGGCCACGCGTACCCCTCCCGCCTCCGCTCCGCTGACGTTCGACCTGCCCGCCTCCCTGATCTCGAAGATCGACTCATGCCGGCGAAGCTACGCGCTCAAGACGGCGAGCGAGGTCATCCGGCTCGCGATCGAGGAGTACGATTTTGACGGATACAAACCCGCGACCGACCCGCACAGGCAGATTTCCGTGCGGATCAGCGGGCGCCAGCGCGCCACGCTGCGCCGCTTCGCCCGCGCCAAGCGGGCCAGCGTGGGCGAGTTGCTGCGCCTCGCCCTCGAAAATCTTCCGGCTCGGACGAACGGGAAGCGGACCCGGAAATAATCCCGCGCGGCGGCGGCTTGCCAAGGGCCGGTCCGGCGTTTTGAGTGGAGCCTTTGCTCCCATGCCGACCTCCGCACCTCCGCTGTCCACCTGGGCGCGCGCCATCGCGCCTTCCCCGACCCTCGCCATCGACGCCAAGGGCAAAGCCATGGCGGCGGCGGGCGAAGATGTCTGCGGATTCGCGGCCGGGGAGCCGGATTTCGACACCCCGGAGCACATCAAACGGGCGGCCGTGACGGCGCTGAACGAGGGCAGGACGAAGTACGCGCCGACCCCCGGAATCGAACCGCTGCGGAGGGCGATCGCGGAGAAGTACGGCTCCGAGTACGGCCTTCGGGTGGAGCCTTCGCAGGTGGTGGTGAGCCCCGGGGGAAAGTTTTCCTGCTACCTCGCGATGCTCGCGGTCTGCTCCCCGGGCGATGAGGTCGTGATCCCGGCCCCGTACTGGGTGAGCTATCCGGAGATGGCGAAGCTCGCGGGCGCCAGCCCCAGGTTCGTCCCGGCCGGCGACGACGCCGGGTTCCGAATCCGTCCGGAGCAGCTCGAGGCGGCGAGCACTCCGAGGACGCGCTTGATCGTGCTCAATTCTCCATCGAATCCCACGGGCGCCGTCTACTCGCGCGCCGAGATCGAGGCCATCGTCGAGGTGGCGGTGCGGCGCAACGTGTATCTCCTCTCCGACGAGATCTATGAGCATCTGGTCTATGACGGGGTCCGGCCCACGGCTCCGGCAACCCTGGGCGCCGAGGCTGCGGCGAGGACGATCATCGTTTCGGGCTTCTCGAAGACCTATTCGATGACGGGCTGGCGGCTCGGCACCTTGGTCGCCCCGCCCGCGATCGCGAAGGCCGCGGCCGAACTTCAAAGCCAGATGTCCTCCAACGCGACCACCTTCGCCCAGTACGGCGCCCTGGCCGCCCTCCGGGACAAGGCGGCGACCCAGGCCGCGCTTGCCGCGATGCTCGCCGCCTTCGATCGGCGCAGGCGCTTCCTCCATGCGGCGCTGGAAAAAATTCCAGGCGTCCGGTGTCTCCTCGCTGAGGGCGCATTCTACCTGTTTCCCAATATCGCCTCATTCGGGCTTCCTTCCGTGGAATTCTGCTCGAGGCTTCTCGAATCCGAGAAAGTGGTGGCGGTCCCCGGCTCGGCCTTCGGCGCCGAAGGCTATCTCAGGCTCAGCTACGCGACGAGCGACGAGATCATCGCCAAGGGAGTCCAGCGCCTGGCCCGGTTTTGCGGGATTCTGCGCGCGAACCGTTGATTTCCGTTTTCATGTCCTCCCAAACCTCCCTTCCTCCCGCCGGCGGCAGGATCTCGATCAGCCATGGGCGCCTCGACGTTCCGGACCAGCCGATCATCCCTTTTATTCGAGGCGACGGCACCGGTCCGGACATCTGGGCCGCTTCCGTCCGGGTCTTCGACGCCGCAGTGGCGAAAGCGTACGGCGGCCGGCGACGGGTCGCCTGGCACGAGGTCTTTGCGGGCGAAGAGAGCTTCAAGCGTTTCAATACCTGGCTGCCCGACGAAACCGTCGCGGCGTTCCGCGAATACTTGGTGGGCATCAAGGGCCCTCTGACGACTCCGGTGGGCGGCGGCATCCGCTCGCTCAACGTCGCGCTGCGCCAGATGCTCGATCTTTACGTGTGCCTGCGCCCCGTGCAGTGGTTCGCGGGGGTGCCGAGCCCGGTGAAGCATCCGGAGAAGGTCGACATGGTGATCTTCAGGGAGAACACCGAGGACATCTATGCCGGCATCGAATACGCCGGAGGCACTCCGGAGAGCCGAAAGATTCTCGATTTCCTGGCGCAGAACTTTCCGAAGGAATTCCGGAAAATCCGCTTCGGCACCGAGCAAGCCTGTGCGGAATGGCTCGGGCAACTGAAGGAGATCGGCGCGCCCGAGCGGCCCGCCATGGTCGACGTCGGCATCGGCTTCAAGCCGGTCAGCTATTTGGGCACGATCCGTCTTGTGCATGCCGCCATCGCCTATGCGATCCGCTTCAAGCGCAGGAGCGTCACCTTGGTCCACAAGGGCAACATCATGAAGTTCACGGAGGGAGCCTTCCGCGACTGGGGTTACAAGATCGCCAAGGAGCGGTACGGCGCTGTCGAGATCGACGGCGGCCCCTGGTGCCGGATCCCCGAGGGCAAGCCGGGCGCCGGTCTTGTGATCAAGGACAGCATCGCGGATATCACCCTCCAGCAGGTGCTGACCCGGCCCGGCGATTTCGACGTCATTGCCACGCTCAACCTGAACGGCGATTACCTGTCAGACGCGCTCGCGGCGCAGGTGGGCGGCATCGGCATAGCCCCCGGAGGCAACATCAATTACGTTTCGGGGCACGCCATCTTCGAGGCGACGCACGGCACCGCGCCGAAGTACGCCGGCAAGGACGTCGTCAATCCGGGTTCGGTCGTGCTCTCAGGCGAAATGATGTTCCGGTACCTCGGATGGAACGAGGCGGCCGACCTGATCGTCAAGGGCCTGAACGGCGCGATCGGATCGCGCCGCGTGACCTACGATTTCGCGCGGCTGATGGACGGGGCGACCGAGATCAAGTGCAGCGCCTTCGGCGACAACCTTATCGCCCACATGTGACGAAAAAGCCCGGCGCGATGTGCTCCGGGCCTTGGAACGGGGGCTCCGACCGCGTTACGTCGACTGGGCTTTCTGGCGGGCGGCCTCCTGCTCGGCCTTCTTCTGCGCCTGCTCCGCCGCGCGAAGGGCCTTGGCCGCGGCCGCGGCGTTGTCCTGGAGTTTCTTCGCGTTCAGCACCGCATCCTTGAGACGGAGCATCTGCTCCTTGCCTGCGGTGTCCCCCTTGAGCTTTTCCGCCCGGGCGATGGCATTGAGCGACTCGGGAAAGTCCTTAAGGACGAAAGCGTAATAGGCGTAAACCTGATAGGCGGTGAACAGGTGGCTATCGTCAAGCGAGCCCTTCGGATTGTCGGGCCCGGTCTTCGTGATCGCGCGCTTGATGTACTGAAAGGCGGCCTTGCCGCGGTCGAGCCCTTCGTAGAGCTGGCAGATGCTGTAGTCGACCATGGCATCGTGCGGGAACCGGCGCTCGGCCTCCTTGAGCACGTCGATCGCATCGAGATCACGGTCCTCCTCCTGATAAAAGTAGGACAGGCGCTGCCAGTTCAGGAGGGTGTCGGCGATCGAGCCGTTATTCAGGCCCTGGTGCAGGAGATCGATGGCGCGGCCATACTGGCCGACATCGTAATACATGGTGACCAAGTTGAAGTTGTCGGAGGGAGTCTTCATGAGCCCGAGCGACTGGGCGTGCTCCAGCGTGTTGATCGCCTGGGCGTAATAGGCCCGCTGAACCCGAGGGTCGTTGGTGGTGTTGCCCGCCAGATTGCTGTAGATGGCGACCAGTTCCGTCCAATAATTGCGCTTGCTGGAGTTGGCGCCCGGCATCTTGACGAGCAGCTGCAGGTATTCCGCGGCCTTCTTCATGTCGCCCTCTTGCTGGAGGGCGGCGACGATCAGCTGGTAAAAGCTGGCCCGGGGGAAAATCGTGAGCAGGAGCCCCGCGTGAGCCTCGGCGGCGGCCTCCTTCATGTAGCCCATGTCGATGTGCTTGGCGTTCACCGACGCGCGGTAGTACAGCACCAGGGCGTAAAACTGGATCTGGTTGGCGTCGGGGACGGGCGAGGAGCGCATCCAGGCGCGCATGTACCCGATGGCCCGATCAAGTCGTTCAGTCTGGTATTTTTGCGCCTCTGCCGTCCTTGATTTGTCCGAGGCCGCAAGCTGGTAGTTGAGCTGGGCCAGCCCGAGCATCATGTTGAGGACGTCCTGGCGCCGATAAAAGTTCGGATGGGCCCGGTACAGCCGCAGCGCCTTCTCCCAGGCCACGATCGCACCGGCATAGTCGTTCTTTTCCTCAAGCAGAAGCTTCGCCTTGGTGTCGAGCATCACTGCCATGTCGTAAGTGTTCGGATCGGTCTTCGCCATGGTCTGATCGATGAGCACGAGCGCTTGGTCCCACTTCTTGGCATTCAGGAGCGGCTCGAGCTTCTGGAAGGCCGTACTCGTGTTGTCGGTGAGTTGGGGCGTCTGCCGGTTGGGCTGGTCCGGCTGAGGAGGAGGAAGGGTCGATGGATCGTCCGCCGAATCCAGAGTTTGCTGGCCGCCAACATCTTGAGCCGGTCCTGAGAGGCCAGAATCACCGTTGCCACCCGTATCCTGGGCCCGAAGTGCGGGGACCGTCCCCCCAACCATCACCACCGCCGCCACTGCGAGCGCTAGCCGAATTTTTTCCATCATATATTTGCGAATAACCTCCAGATTATTCCGATTCCGTTCGCCCGGCAAGGTCAATACGCGCGGAACGTTGCGGAAGTGCGCTCGGAAAGGCCGAAGAGGGCGCGCAGGCCGCCCCAGAGGGCCTGGGGTCGGGCGCTTCCGCGTATTCCACGCCGAATTTCGCAAGGCGGCGTGCGAAGGTGCGACTTGCGCCGCGAGCGAGTGTGCCGACGTTGGAGCATGCGTGCGATGGTGCTCGACGCGCCCCTGCGGCCGCTCCGTCTGGAGGAACGGCAGCGGCCGCGGCCAGGCCCCGGCCAGGTCCTGGTCCGGGTCGGCGCCTGCGCCGTTTGCCGGACGGATCTGCATCTCGCCGATGGCGAGCTGCCCCATCCGAAGTTTCCCCTGATCCTGGGGCACGAGATCGTCGGCCGCGTCGAGGAAATCGGGCCCGGCGCCGGCCGATTTGCCCCGGGCCGGCGGGTGGGCGTCGCGTGGCTCGGCTGGGCCTGCGGGAGTTGTCCGTATTGCCGGTCGGGACGTGAGAATCTGTGCGACCGGGCGCGGTTCACCGGCTACACGCTGGACGGCGGCTATGCCGAATTCGCGGTGGCCGACGAGCGGTTTTGCTTCCCGCTGTCGGAGGGGGGAAGCGACGAGGCCATCGCGCCGCTGCTTTGCGCCGGGCTCATCGGCTATCGCACGCTGAGGAAGGCGGGGGACGCGCGCAGGATCGGAATCTACGGCTTCGGCGCGGCCGCGCACATCGTCGCCCAGGTGGCGCGGCACGAGGGGCGCAGGATCTACGCGTTCACCCGGCCCGGCGATCAGGCGGCTCAGCGACTGGCGCTGGAGCTCGGCGCGGCTTGGGCGGGCGGTTCGGACCAACGGTCTCCGGAGGAGCTGGACGCGGCGCTCATCTTCGCGCCGGTCGGCGCGTTGGTTCCGGCCGCGCTCAAGATGGTGCGAAAGGCGGGGATCGTCGTCTGCGGCGGAATCCATATGTCCGATTTGCCTTCGTTTCCCTACGAGCTGCTTTGGGAGGAGCGAACCCTCTGCTCGGTGGCGAACCTGACACGCCTGGACGGCGAGGAATTCCTGGCCCTTGCGCCGCAGGTGCCGATCAAGACCGAAACGACGCGCTTCCCGTTGGCGGAAGCCAACGAAGCGCTCGCCAGCCTGCGCGAGGGCAGGCTCTCCGGCGCCGCGGTGTTGAGCATGGAGAGGTGACGAGGGTGACGACGAGCCTGGGCCGGCAGGGTCGGGGGCTGGCGCAGGATGGGGGCGCCCGGTCGCATCGATCGATACCCGCGCGAAGATGGCCTCGGTGACGGCCCGGTTCCCGGCCTCGCCGGCCTTGAGTCCCCGAATCGAGGCCGTAGGTTGCGGGTGGGGGAGAAGAAGCCCGATTCGATGTGGCAGCATTGAAGTAGGGCCCGCCTCATTTTCACCGAAACAAGACGCGCGGGCTTGCCAAGCCCGATGCGGACGGAAAATTTGACCGGGAGTGCAGCCTTCGCCGGAGTTCGCCCCGCCTGTCTGGATGCCGCGGTCCGGCGTGGCGGCTTGCGCGCCGCCAGCAGGAGAGATTGATGTGTGGCGGGTGAAGGGGAGCGATCCGGTGGAGCGTTGGGCACCGATTCTAAGCGCCGGGGAGCGGGAGCGGGCGGCGCGGTTGCATTTCGAGGTGGACGCCCGGCGGCAGGCCGCGGGCCGCGGCGCCCTGCGCCTGCTGCTCGGCGGGTACCTGGGCCTGCCGCCGGAAGCGGTGCGCTTCGCGGCGGGACCCAACGGCAAACCGGAACTGGCTTCGCCGAAAGCACCGGGCGGGTCCGCTGGTCGTCCCATCGAATTCAATCTCTCGCATTCCGGCGAGTGGGCGCTCGCCGCATTCGCGACGGGCACCGCCGTCGGCGTGGACTTGGAGCGCCACCGCGAGCTTGAAATGGCCCTGGTGGCCGGACGGGTCTTCCGCGGCGAAGAGTTGGAGGCATGGCTGGGCCTCCCCGCGCCCGAGCGCCGCGCGGCCTTCTTCGAGCTATGGACGCTGAAAGAGGCGTATCTGAAAGGCACGGGCCGCGGCCTGTCCCAGGATCCGCGCACATTTGGACTTCGGCGGGACCCTGGTGGGCGATTCCGGCTAGTCCGGGACGAATCGGATCCGAGGGCGCCGCGAATCTGGAGCTTCCTCCCGTTTCCGTTCGCGCCGGGATATTCCGCCGCAGTAGCCTGCGCCGGCCCGGCGCGGTCCATACGGACCTACACCTTCGAACCACGCTCATTTTGACCGTCCACCCATGCCTCGAACCTCGCGCCGAACCGCAGGCTTCACCGAATCGGTCATCCGCGAGATGACGCGCGTCGCCCAGGAGCACGGGGCGATCAACCTCGCGCAGGGCTTCCCGGACTCCGACCCGCCCGCCGAGCTGATCGAAGCCGGCCGTGAGTCGATGGATGCCGGGCGCCACCAGTACGCGATCACCTGGGGCGCCCCGGAGCTGCGCGAGGCCCTCGCAGCGAAATTTTCTCGGTTCACGGGTCTCTCCGCCGATCCCGAATCGGAATTCGTCGTCACCTGCGGGGCGACGGAGGCCATGATCGTGGCGATGATGACCGTCTGCGATCCGGGGGACCGCGTGGGCTTGTTCTCTCCCTTTTACGAGAACTACAACGCCGACGCTATCCTGTCGGGGGCGACCGCCGTCCACGTGCCCCTCCATCCGCCGGAATACCGGTTCGATCCGGTCGAGCTTCGGGCCGCTTTCGCCTCCGGACTCAGGGCGTTCGTCCTTTGCAATCCCGGCAATCCGACCGGCCGGGTGTTCGCCCGGGAGGAGTTGCTCCAGATCGCCGCGCTCGCCGAGGAGTTCGACACCTTCGTCATCACGGACGAGGTTTACGAGCACATCGTCTTTCCGCCGCATCGCCATACGTACTTCGCGGCGCTCCCGGGCATGCGCGCCCGGACGCTGAGCTGCTCGTCCTTGTCCAAGACCTTCGCGATCACCGGCTGGCGCATCGGCTATATGCATGCGGCCCCCGCCGTGATCGCCCAGGCCCGGAAGGTCCATGACTTTCTCACGATCGGCGCCGCGGCGCCCCTTCAGCACGCGGTGGTGACCGCGCTGCGCTTCCCTCCCGCCTACTACGCCGGCCTCGCCGCGGACTACCTGCGCCAGCGGGACATCCTCTGCGGCTATCTGGACCGGACCGGCCTGCCGTATACGAAACCCGAAGGGTCGTATTTCGTGATGCTCGATGTGTCGCGCTTCGGCTGCCGGAGCGACGTCGCGTTCGCCCGCTGGATGACCCGCGAAATCGGCGTCGCGCCCGTGCCCGGTTCCAGCTTTTTCCCCCTTCCCGAGAACCGGTTCGTCCGCCTGCATTTCGCGCGCGGCCCGGCCACGCTGCACAAGGCCGGGGAGCGGCTCCTCAAGCTGAAGACAGCGGTCCCGAACCTTTGAGCGGCGGCTCGCACGACCGCGCTCCCGTCCTCATTTTTTCCGCGTGCAAACCCCGGATCAACGATCAACTCTTGCCTGATGCTGCGCGCGCCGGGCCTCAAAAGAGTCTCCGCCTCCTCGGGTTCGACGGCGCGGAAACCGGCAAGTCCGCGTCGGGTT
The DNA here is from genome assembly GCA_050737455.1 of Opitutaceae bacterium. Lineage (GTDB taxonomy): Bacteria > Verrucomicrobiota > Verrucomicrobiia > Opitutales > Opitutaceae > Palsa-1447. Next base: position 9,041 of record JBOHXF010000094.1, read on the forward strand.
CGCGTCGCTTTGTGCCTGGCGGCCCTTTTGGCGTGCGGAGGTCTTTCGGCTGCGCCGCTTGCATGGCAACTTACTCTCCCGGGACCGGGATCCGGCCGGCTGCGGTTCGAGGCGATCAGTCCGCACCTACTCCGCGTCTGGTATGACCCGAGCGGCCGCTTCGCCCGCAAGCCATCTCTCGCCATTCCCCACCCGCCGCTCGCCCGGCCGTTGCTGGACATCGCGGAGGCCGATGGACTCCTGCGCGCCGGAACCGGGGCCCTCTCGGTCGAAGCCCGGCCGGGCACCCTACAGTTCGATGTGCGGGCCGGACGCTACGGCCCCGCGCTGTTCTCCGAGGTCCGGATCGTCCGCGGATCCGGAAGCGCATGGACCCTCACCGACCGACTGGGTGCCGCCGAGCATCTGTACGGCCTGGGACAGGACAACCGCGACCATGGGCGGCTGAACCGGCGGGGAACGGTCCGGGACCTTTGGGCCGGCCAGATCATCGATTCGGGCAACGTCACCGCCCAGTATCCGATTCCGTTCCTGCTGAGCTCCGGGCGCGACGGCCACGCCTATGGCGTCTTCTTCGACAATGTCCACCGCCTGCGCTTCGACTTGGGCGCCACCCGGCGGGACCAATTGCGTATCGACGCGCCGGGCGGCCCCCTGGAATTTTACCTGATCGACGGGCCGGTGCTGGCCGATGTGATCCGGCGGTACACGGCGCTGACGGGCCGGCCGTCGCTGCCGCCCTTGTGGGCCCTCGGCTACTGGCAGAGCAAGTGCACGTTCCGGGATTGGGACGATCTGGGCGACGCTTACCGGCGACTGACGGCCGACGGCTTCCCGGTCGACGTCATGGTGATCGACGCCGACTGGCCGGAGGTCGTCACCGATTATCGCTGGGCCCCGCGTTGGAAGAGTTCCGGACACGGACTCACGCCCGCCCAGATGATCGCCCAATATGCCCGCAAGGGGGTCCGCATCGTGATGTCGCAATCCGGCCCCATGGTGCAGCCGGCCTCGCCCACATTTCCCTCGGGATGGGCGCTTGGGATCTTCGCCACCGACGGGCGCGGGCATCCGGTCGAGTGCGGCTACTACCATGGGGACCTGCTGGACTTCACCAACCCCAAGCTGAACGGCTGGCTCTGGCCCCAGACCCGCCGGTTGGACGAGGCGGGCATCGCCGGCTGGTGGCTCGACCTGGACGAGCCCGAGGGCGAACCGGCGGATACCCATTACTTTGCCGGGCGGCCGGCTTCGATCCACAACGAGTTCGCGCTGCTGTGCGCCCTGAGTTTCGAGGGCGTGCAATTGGCGGTCCATCC
>JBOHXF010000095.1:0-3750 GCA_050737455.1 Opitutaceae bacterium
CGCCGGTCAGCAGCTTCCGGGCGAGCTCCGCCGCGGCCGCATCACGCCGGTCGCTGATCGACAGGAGGGGCGAGAGCCCGGCGGCCGCGAGCCGCGCCTTCTCGAGGGCGAGTCGGCGGTGCATCACCAGAACCTCCGCCGTGACTCGGGCGCTCACATTGGGGTTTCCGTCGCGGTCGCCCCCGATCCACGAGCCGAATCGGAGCCAGCGCCGGGGCGGCGCGACCTCGGGATAATGTCGCGCGAGCGCCCGAGCCAGGTCCGCGTGGAGCCGCGGAACCGCCTCGAAGAGGGTCGTGTCGAAATACCACAATCCCGTCCGGGCCTCGTCCAGCACGTCGGGGCGCTCGGTCCGGCTGCGATCGGTGAGCCAAAGCGAGACGATCTCGCGCTCCACCCCGTCATCCAGGATCGCCGCCGGATCGGCCGACGCCTCGGGATGTGCGCGGGCGCGGAGGATTTCCGCCAACCTCCGCAGCTTGGCAAGCAGGGTCCGGCGCTTCGATTCGGTGGGATGGGCCGTGAACACCAGTTCGATGTCCAGCCGGTCCAGCAGGGCCCGCATCCGTGCGGGCGGCAGCCCCCGCCGACGCAGTTCCGCGATCGCGGCTTCGATCGATTCACGGATCGGGGCTCCCCCGCCGCCGGGTCGAAGGCTGGCGGCCCGGCGGCCGCGCAGGAGTGCAACCCGAAAATTCTCCTCGGCGAGATTGACCAGCTCGAAATAGAGCGTGAAGGCCATAGCCTGCGTGAACGCATCGGAGGCGCTCAGCGCGGCCACCGCCGCGGCGAGGCCCGCGGCAGCATCCGAATCGCCCGCCCGCCGCGCCTTCGCAAGCCGCCGGAGCTTCTCCACGCCCTCGAGTGCCGGCCGGCCCTCCAGCCGGACGATCACGCGGCCGAGGGCGCCGCCCAGCTCCCTCACCTCGGCGGCCAGGCGCGGGAGGGCACGGAGGGCGGAGGAGCGTTGGGAGGCGCGCGGCATGGCTTGACCAACGTTGCGCGTTCCCGCGATTTCTCAAAAGCTTAAATCACGGCCCGCCCCGCGCTCCGCCCAATCTGTGTCTTGCTTAGGCCGGCGCCGGGCGCTTCTGTTGGCCGCCGTGACCCGACGCATCGCCGCGATCCTGGGCCTTAGTCTGGCCGTGAGGCTGCTGGCGTCCGACCCGTCCGGCACGCCGGAGCCCGCCGTGAACCTCGTCGCCCCGGTCATCACCGCGCCCGGCGGGCAGCTGGTGGAAGACTTCGACGGGGATATGGAGGTCACGGGCGGCGCCGTCTGGCGCCAGGGGCCGCTCCTCGTCACGGCCGACACGCTGCGGTACGATCACCGTTACAACGTGGTCATCGCGGCCGGGCATGTGACCATGACGCGGGGACATGAGCGGCTTCTGGCGGACTATCTCGAATACCACCGGGCCGACGGATCGTTCTTCGCGAGAAACATCCGGGTCACCCCCCGCTATCCCATCGTGATCCAGGGCAAGTCGGCCGAGGGCCGCGGCAGGCAGATCACCGTGTACGACGCCGTGGTCACCTACACGGACCCGGGACGCTGGAAGCCCTCCATCAAGGCGCACGAGATCGTGTACGCGCCCGGGCATTACCTGAAGACCGTGCGCTCCGCGCTGGGCCTGTCCGGCATGGAGTTCGTCCCGCTTGGCAGCATCAGCCAGAATCTCAACGCGGCGATCTCGGAGTCGATCCTGAGCTTCGACTTGGGCTACCGCTCCTCGCTCGGCGCGATTTTCGGCGCCGGCGTGCACTATCCCGTGACCGCCGACGGCCGCGTCGGCGGAAACCTCACCTGGTTCACCAAGCGCGGTCTCATGGCCGGCCCGGCATTCAGCTACACCGATCCGGATGACAATGTCCAGGACGTGCTCACGTCAGGTTTCATCGAGGATCACGGCCCTCGGCTCGACGACCTTTTCGGCGATCCCATCCCGGAAGGGCGGGGTTACGTGAGCTGGGAGCACCAGCAGTCGATCGACGGCGGAGCCTGGACCATCGACGGCGAGTTCAACTGGTGGGAGGACTCCGACGTGATCCGCGACTTCTACCCCAAGCAGTTCTATCCAGTTCAGACTCCGGACAGCTTCCTAGAGGCGCTCTACTCCGGCCAGGACGACTTCGCCTGGGCTTTCGCGCGGTACCAACCCGACGATTTCGTGGACGTCCAGGAGCGCCTGCCTGAAATCGGCTATGCGCTCGCCCCGATCGCGATCGGCGGCGGCTTCTATGAGCGGCTGAGCGCGAGCGCAGCCTCGTTGGAGGAAATCCCGCCCGAAGGCGGCCCGACGCTCAGCGACCAGCGCCTCGACACGTTCTATGAGCTGTCCCGCCCGATCGCGTTCGGCCCAGGGTCGTCCGCCACCTTCACTCCGATCATTGGGGGGCGCCTGACCGACTACGCCGATACCCGCGGGCAGGCCGACGCCGACAGCGACGGGTATCTGCGTGCTTTGGGCGAAATCGGCTTCGACGCGACGGCCGAGGCGAGCGGCACCTTCGGGTACACCAATCCGACCTGGGACATCGACGGGTTGCGGCATCTGGTCGAGCCCGAGATCAGCTACCGGTTCGTTCCGAACGCGAACGAGGGCGCCGACCGGATCCCCCAGATCGACGTGCCCACTTTCACGACGTACCTCGCCCCCCTCGACTTGGGCGACGTGCGCGCCCTCGATCAGTTGGAACCGGTCAACACCCTGCGGCTCGGGGTCCAGAACATCCTGCAAACGCGCGATTCCGGTTATGGCTCCCGCAATCTGATCGACCTGACCGTGACCGACGACCTCAATTTCACCCGCACACCGCAGGAGCCGGATTTCTCGGACGTCCACACCGAGCTCGCGTTGACGCCGGCGCATTGGGTCGAGTTCGACCTCGCGCAGATCTTTTCCCCGCGGACGTTCAATCAGCGGGAGTTCGACTCGACGCTGGTGCTGCGCAACGGGGACGACTGGACGCTGCAGCTCGCGAGCGACTTCCTGAAGCACGAGGATAACGCCTACCTGGTCAGCTACTCGCAGCGGATCAACGAGCAGTACGAGGCCACCGTCCTTTTGGAATACGACGCCCGGCTGCGCGCGTTTCCCGAGCGTGCGTTCGGGATCGTGCAGAACCTCGTCAACACCTGGCGGGTCAAGTACCTCCTGACCCTCAATGGCGGGCCGAACCGGGAGGGGCGCCTCGGAATGCAGGTTGAGGCGGACGTCGTCCGCTACTGAACCGCCGTGCGCGCGGACATCGCCGCCAATCAGCGCCGTGCTTTCCGGGAGCTGCTCGCGGCCCTCCGGCCTCGCTGGCGATCGGACGCCGCGCTGCCGGAGCGCCTCGAGGCGGAGCTCCGCGCGCGCCGCCGCTTCGGCGCCAGGGACCGCCGTTTGTACCGCGATCTGTTCTACGCCGTGCTTCGCCATCTGCCTTGGATCGAGCCGTGGATCGATCCGGCTCCGGACTTCGCCGACGAGGCGGTAGCCTGGCTCGCCGCCGAGACCCCGGCGACCGCCGAGTACCGCCGGGCGCTGGCCGGCGGCTGGCCTGTGTGCCCGGTCTCCGCGCTGGCGCGCGGGCGCGTGCTGGAGGACATCGCGGCTGCCCGCCTCGGAACTCCCGCTCCGCTTCCGGGGCTCCTTCCCGCATGGGCGGCGAGGGAATGTCCCGCCGCGCTCGAACCCGACCAATACGACGCGCTGCACCGGCGCGCACCGCTCTGGATCCGGCTTCAAACGGACGACCCGGAGC
>JBOHXF010000096.1:0-12007 GCA_050737455.1 Opitutaceae bacterium
AATGTGCCGCTGGTTCGGCTGTATAGGTTTTCTGGGTTTCACACCCTGCCTCATAGCAGGTCCAGGCCTTGCGGCCGAACCTCCTTTCTTCGTCAGATTTCACGAAATCCTGTGGGACGGTAATGACCCTCGTTAGCATTTGTTATCCTTTCCTTGGCCCTAGTCTCAACTTCGGCAGCCGGAGTGATTTTATCGACGGCATCTTTCACTCGTTGAAGAGCAAGCGAGAGTTTTTCAATTTGCTTGGATTCTGTCTCGAATGCCGTGGTGTCCGCTTTTGATTGCGCTTCGGCCCAGGCCAACCCGTTCGCCCCGGGCTTTCCATCGCTAGTCCAAGCACGCTCGATCGTGCCTTGATTCTCTGCGACAACTGCGACCGCTATTCTTCGGTTTTGCTTTAGGCCCTTAATAAGGTCGCGAAGAGCGCCTTCTGAAGTTTCCGGTCCTGCGACATCAATGAACCGCTCGATGGCTTTGTATTTGTCCCCCGCTTGGGCTTGGATCAGCTCCAGAATGCGAGTGCGCCGGAGGACCTCGACGCGAGGACGGAGTTTTTCGGGAGTAACGACCACACCTGTCGGTCCAGTTTTGGCGATACACGATCCGGCTGTCGTCTCAAGTGTGACCGTGATGTCGGCTGAATTTTTCCCAATCGAGGGCCAATATGGTTCAGGGCGACCCAGTCCTCGATTTTCGAGCGAACCGATGCGGCCGTTTCCGATGAACTCCAACGCATCGCACGCGGTAGATTTTCCCGACCCATTCTCGCCATAGACAATGGTTAGTTTTTTTCCGGACTCGAATGGTAAATCAAACTCACAGGTGCTTCCGCGAAGGTAGGCAATAGTGAGCTTTTTCAGAGTGCCCGTACTCATTTGCCATCCTTCTTTTCAAGGGCCTTCTCCACCGCTAATCGCCAGTCATCCTGGCTCATTTTCCCGGCGGTCAGCTTAGGAGAAAGTGTCCGAGCATCATCTTCACGGAGAATCTTCGCCTCCATCAGACGTTTGATGATTCTGGCTGCAAGTTTTGGGGATGGCGCATCCATAGTGAAATTAATTCAGAGTCCACCGGATAGTAAGCAGTGTCTCCTCGCTTACCTGTTGGGTGAGTTTGCCCTCAAGCTGTGCGATTATTTCACCCCGCTGGGTGTCCACCTTATCCTGGGCTTCGAACAAAGAACGACGGCGGTCATTTCGCTGCGATTCGATCGTGCGGATTTGCTTCTGAGCGGAGAGTTTTTCCTCCAATGTGAGAGCAGCAGCGGCAGTGCGACGGGCCTCTCTGATTTGGCGATCCATTTCTTTGATTTCCCGCTCCAATCCCAACTTCAAATCATCAGCCCAGCTCTCCAATTTCTCGACCTCATTCTCAAAGAAATGGGCGTTACGCTGGGAAATAGTACGCCGGATTCCGGTTCGACTTTCTTCGGCTAGAGAAGCAAGGCCATCCGGTGCCGAGGCCGACGGCGCATCGCCAACAGTGGCCGGTAACGAGAAAAAGCGGCGGGCCGTTTCCGCATCCAATGATTTCCCGGCGTCGGTAACCGCCGCGAAGATGAGGTGATCTTCCGCTTGGTCGAGGGCTTCAACGGTAAAACGGGAAATGGCTAACCAGCCGGATTGTTGGCGCAAGGGCAGAAGCACACTAATTTTTCCGCCATGATCTTCATAGTTGAAATGAACGTCGGCTGCGGACGTGTCATGGCCTTTGGCACGTTGGACTATGGCTTCGGCAAGCGGGTGCGCCAGGCGATAGAGGTGAGCGTCACCTGAGCGGCGGGGAAGTTCGTAGCGACCAATTGGTATGTTAGCGGTTTGCCCGGGGAAAGGGCAGTGGTGAAGCTGGAACGCAGAATCATCCGCAAAGGTCGCAGCATCCCCCAATTCATGCCGGGTGAGTTGCATGAGCAAACGCTCGAACTGATTCAGTACGGCCTGAGATTTCTCGGCGCGGACTTTGAGTTTTTCCCTCACCTCATCATCGAAATTTTCCAACAGTTTCCGACGGGTTTGCGTCATGGCTTCGTCAATCTCCAAACTTAGGTCCAATTGAAGCTGATCGAAGGCGGTCTTGATCTCTTCTGGTTTGCGGCACCGCTGATAAATACCAGCAATCCGTTTCTCAAAATCGACGCCGCTTTCAATCGCGCCCAAGACTTCGTCGCTAGCTCCGAAAACGCCTTCGAAAAGCTGAAATTTTTCCGACAGAAGTTGAAAGACACGGAGGTCGGCGGCGTTCTTCCGGTTGAGGAAATTAACAACAACAACGTCGTGCTTCTGCCCATAACGATGACAACGCCCGATGCGCTGTTCGATCCTTTGAGGATTCCAAGGGAGGTCAAAATTCACAACGAGGGAACAGAATTGAAGGTTGATGCCTTCGGCACCCGCCTCGGTTGCGATCATGATGCGACCTCCATCTCGGAAATAATCCACCAGTGCCGAGCGCATATCCGCGCTACGAGAACCGGAGATGTGGTCAGTGCCCGCATTCCTTTCTAACCAGCGTCTATAAATCTCTTTCGAACGGTCGTCAGTGTTGGTCCCGTTGAACAGTACGATGCCCTCTTTCCATTCGCTATCGCCAAGCAGCCGGAGGAGATAGTTCTGTGTCTTGCGAGATTCCGTAAAGATAATCACCTTCTGCGCTGCACCGAGATCGGTGGCCATGCGAAAAGCGACGCCGAGGGCCTTCAGTAAGGCTTTTCCTTTCCCATTGTGCTCGATGGAAGTCGCCAAACGCGTGAATTCATCGAGATCGGAGATTTCGCGCTCTAGTGCTGCACGAGTGTCCGCGGACATTGGCTCGACCGCCTGGTCTTCAGTCCATTCTTCGGCAGTCTCTTCGAGCGATTCATAGTCCGCTTCGAGTTTTTCTTCGAGCGACTCTTTGGGTTCCTGAAGTTTGAGTTTGGCCTTCAGGCGATCCGACATCGACGAAAGCGCTCCGGCGATGGCGAAGGAGGACGACGCGAGAAGCTTTCGAAGAACCAGGGTCATCAGCGACCGCTGACTGGCAGGTAATGCCTGGAGATTGTCTCGACGGAGATATTCAGAGACAAGTTCGTAGAGCCGGTCTTCAGATTCTTCCGGTGAAAATTCCTCCACAAGAGGATGGCGCTTTGTGTAGGGGATGTAGGCGGTGACCTGGCGTCGGAGGGTGCGATGGCAGATCGGACGGAGGCGTAATTTTAATGTCTCAAACACCTGCCGTTGGTCGAGATTAGCATATTGCTCCCGGAAGCTCTTAAGATCTCCAAAAACCTGCTCGTCGATGATGCTAATAAGGCCAAATAGCTCCAGTAAGGAGTTCTGAAGAGGCGTTGCGGTTAGCAGAATTTTTGGCCGGTTAGCTAGGGCGAGCTTCAACGTGTTCGCGATCACATTGGAAGGCTTGTAGACGTTGCGGAGCCGGTGCGCTTCGTCGATGACGACAAGGTCCCAAGCGATGGCCGAAACGTCGGATGCCTTATTTCGCGCAAATTGATAGGAACAGAGGACGATGCCGTCCGTCATTTCGAATGGACGGAACCGGCCTTCCTTAATAGCGGAATTGTAAGATTTTGCCTCAAGAATCTTGCTCGGAAGAAAGAACTTTTCGGACAGTTCCTGACGCCATTGTTTGCGAAGATTTGATGGCGTGATTATGAGAATGCGCCGTTTGCGTTCAGCCCATTTTTGAGAAAGTACGAGGCCCGCCTCGATAGTTTTACCTAACCCGACTTCGTCGGCGAGAAGAGCCCCTTTTGACAGCGGGGAGTCGAAAGCGAACAACGCCGCGTCAACCTGATGGGGATTTAAGTCAACTTGCGCACCAGCCACGGCGGCGGCCAGTTTTTCAAGTGAATCCGCAGAGCAACGCTTGGTTAGCTCATAGGCAAAATATTTTGCGTGGTATGGGGTGGACATGCGTTCCGCATCGTTGCCGGCTGGAGTCCTAACTCCTGAAGGGAAATTGGTTCGGAGTCGATTACTTCGAGCGAAAGCGGCCGTCCGACGGCGGCGAAGCGTAAGGCCCAGAATGTGAGCTGAGACTTACCGAGCCCTGGCATTGGTTTGCACAGCACTCTGTCGGATTTTCTGGGGCTCTCAGGGTCCACCGCGAAGAGGCCCCGATTGCTAGATCTATGACGGAATTTGTCGTCTGTGAGCGGTCGACTTGCGGACAACTTGTGAAAGTTTCCGAATGGAAATGAAGGCGCCGGCCAACATAAGATTCGACATAAGTGGCCATCTCCGACCCCGCAGGAGTTTTGTAACTCCTTGTCTAAATGGCTGCCCGGGCTGGGATCGAACCAGCGACCAAGTGATTAACAGTCACCTGCTCTGCCACTGAGCTACCGGGCAATGTCCACTCGCCGGAGCGTTGAGTTTGCTCCGGGATAAAGGAGCCAGGTAATACGGGGGCTTCCCTTGGGCCGGCAAGCGGAAATTGACGCCTTTTGTCCGGGGCTGGATCACCCTTGGGCGACTTTCGATCCGGCGGGCGACCAGCCGCCTCCCAGGGCCTTGTACAGGGCGATCAGGTCCGTACGGAGCGCCGCGTCGCCTTGGGAGAGGGCGTCTTCGGATTGGACGAGGGTCCGTTCGGCGTCCAGAGTCGCCAGAACGTTGGACAGCCCGTTCGCATAGGTCTGGCGGGCGACGGTCAGTGCGCGTCGGGATGCGGCCGCGGCGGCCGCCAGCGCCTGCCGGCGGGTCCGGTCCGACTCGTACTGCACGAGGGCGTCTTCCACGTCGCGAAGGGCCTGCGCGACGCTCGTGCGGTACGCGAGGAAGGCCTGCTGCTGGGCTTCGCTCTGGATATGGACGGCGGCGCGAAGCTGCTTCCAGTCGAGCAGGGGCCAGTCGATTCCCGGAGAAATCGAATAGTAATGGCTCGCCCAATCTGGCAGCGATTTGAGGGCGCTGCTGTCCCAGCCGAAGGTGCCGGTCAGGCTGAAGCTGGGAAAGAGGCGGGCCACCGCCTCCCCCACTTCGGCCGTCGCGGCGGCGAGCTGGCGCTCGGCCTGCCGGATGTCGGGGCGGCGGCGAAGGAGGTCCGAGGGGAGACCGACGGGGAGCGCGTCGGGAAGGGCCGGAAGCGGTTTCGCCGGCCCGAGCTCGGCATCCAGCGCGCCGGGATTCTCGTCCAGGAGGAACGCGAGGGCGTGCCGGCTCGCGTGCTCCGACGCGACGAGGGGCGGCAAGGTCGCCTTCGTCGCATCGACCTGGGCCTCCTGCTGCGCCACGAGGTCCTCGGTCATCAGGCCCGCGCGAAACTTGTCGCGGGCGATGGACAGGAGCTCCTCCTCGTCCTTCAGGTCGCGCTTGGCGAGCCGTTCGCGCGTCTGTTCGGCCCTGAGCTGCACGTAGGTTTCGGCGACTTCCGCGAGGAGCGAAACGCGGACGGCGCTCGCCTGGTCCTGCGCGGCGGCTATGGTTGCGTCGGCCGCCTGGACGGCGCGGCGGGCGCCGCCGAACAGATCGAGCTCCCAACTGGCGTCGAACCCGGCTTGGTAGAGGCTGGTCGTGATGCCGGGAAAGCCGCCTTCGCCCAGGGGATTGTTGGGGCCGCCCGGCGGAACCGCGGACGATCCGCCGGAAGCGGCGCCGCCCGCCGAACCGGAGCCTCCGCTCGATCCGGGGACCTCCTGGGGCCTCAATCCCGGGCCGGATGGAGGATCGCTGCGAGCGCCGCCGGAGCCCGTGCCGCCCGCGCCGGCTCCGAACGGCAGAACCACATTCTTACTGCCTAGGCCGCGATCATACCCACCGGTGGCGTCCAGGTTCGGAAGGAGGCCGCCGGCCGCGACCACGCGCTCCCAGCGCGCTTCACGGATCCGCGAGGCCGCGACCTGAAGATCGCGATTGTTTCGCAGGGCCCGTTCGATCAGCGAATCGAGCGTGGGATCGTGGAAAGTGGTCCACCAGGTTTCGAGCGCCTCCGGCGATTCCGACGCGGCGGGCTTCGCCTCGCTGTAGGACGGGGGCAGCTTTGGCTGCGGAGCGTGGTAATGGGGCCCTACCATGCAGCCGCCCAAAACCGCGGCGAATCCGGCGGCGGCCAGGCGGAACGGATGGAGAAGCCCGAGGGCGCGGGCGTTCGGCGCGGCGTCGGCCGCCGGCCGGCGTACCGGGGACTCGGCGGACGGGTCGAACCGTCTGGCGTCAATGGGCGGCATGGGATTCGTGCGGGTCGACGTGTCGGAGGAGCAGCGCGACCGGAATCGCGCACGCGGCGAGGAGGGCGAGGAGCCTGAAGATGTCGATGTAGCTCCACATCTCCGCCTGACGCTGGATGAGTTGGTCGATCGCGGAGAGCGACAGGGATCCGCGCGCTTGGTAGGCCGGGGAGAACGCCGTGATGCCTTCGGCCATCCGGGCATGGTGAAACTGGCCCCGGGTCGCGAGGAGCGTCGTCGCCACGGAGATCCCAAAGCTTCCGCCGAGGTTGCGCATGGTGTTGATGAGCGCCGAGGCGTTGTTGCTCTTGGCGGGAGGCAGTCCGGCGTACGAAGTCGTGGTGATGGGCACAAACAGAAAGGGCAGGCCGACGCCTTGGAACATCCGGGCGAGCGCCGCATGGCCGAAACTGATCTGCAGATTGAACCCCTCCAGATACAGGCAGGCGAGCCCCTCGATCACGAGGCCGAAGATGATGAGGTACTTGGGCTGGACGTGGCGCAGCAGGGCTCCGACCACGGGCATCATCGCCAGGGTGGCGAAGCCGCCCGCGGTCAGCGCGAGGCCGGCCTTGGTTGCGTCATAGCCCATCAGGGTCTGGAGGAACTGGGGGATCATCTGGGTCGTGCTGGTCAGCATGAACCCGGTGACAAACATGACCGCCATGGACGCCGCGAAGTGCCGGAAGCGCATCAGGGGGAGGTCGACGATCGGCTCGTCCGTGTGGAATTCCCACCAGACGAGGGCGAGGAGGCATATTCCGGAAACCAGGATGAAGCTGGTGATGAAGTTCGATCCGAACCAGTCGTCCCGCTCGCCCTTGTCCAGAACGAGCTGGAGGCAGCCGAGTCCGATCGCCACCAGGGCAAATCCCAGAAAATCGATCTTGAGGCCGCCGCGCAGGAGGTCCTCCCGGTCGCGCCGGACGGCCGGCGGATCCACGAGGATCCAGTACGACAGGGCCAGCGAGAGCAGGCAAACCGGGACGTTGATGAAGAAGATCCATCGCCAGGTCGAAGTGTCCGTGATCCAGCCGCCGAGGGTGGGTCCGATCGTGGGGGCGACCACGACGGCGATGCCGTAGAGGGCGAACGCGGGGCCGCGCTGGCGGGGGGTGAAGCTGTCCGCGAGGATCGCCTGCTCGCTGGGCGCGAGACCGCCGCCGCCGAGCCCCTGGATCACGCGGAAGACGATCAGCCAGCCGAGCGTGGGCGCGAAGCCGCAGAGGAGCGAACTTGCGCCGAACAGCCCCACGCAGAGCATGTAAAAGCGCTTGCGCCCGACCACATGGGAGAGCCAGCCGCTGATCGGCAGGATGATCGCGTTGCTGACGAGGTAGCTGGTCAGCACCCAGGTGCTTTCGTCCAGGCTCACCGCCATCGTCCCGGCGATGTGCGGAAGCGACACGTTCGCGACGCTCGTATCGAGCACCTCCATGAAGGTGGCCATCGAGACGATCACCGCGACGAGCCATGGATTGTGATTTCCGGCGGCGGACCGCTCCAAGCCCGGGGGATGGGAAGGGAGTTCGCCGGCCATGGCTCGGCACTAGCGAACGCGAACCGAGACTTCCACGGACATGCCGGGAGCCAGCCGCCGGACGGGGTCGTCCGGCAGGCGGTCGAACACGATCTTGACGGGCACCCGTTGGACCACTTTCACCCAGTTGCCCGTCGCATTTTCGGCCGGCAGGAGGCTCAGGGCCTGGCCGGTCGCAGGCTGGATGCTGTCGACGTGGGCCGGCAGCTTCATGTCCGGGTAAGCGTCGATCGAGACGGACACCGGCTGGCCGGGGCGCATGCGCGCGAGCTGCGTTTCCTTGAAGTTCGCGGTGATGTAGACCTCGCGCGGCACCACCGCCATGAGCGGCGTGCCGACTTGGACGTAATTGCCCTCGGCCACGGTCTTGCTCGCGATCCGGCCGGTGAGGCGCGCTCGGATGCGGGTGCGCGAAAGGTTCAGGCGCGCCCCGCCCTGCTGGGCCTGCGCCCCGGCGATGGCGGCCTGCGCGACGGAGGTCAGGCTCGCGGCATAGCCCTGCTGCGCCCGCGCGGCGACCACGCCCTTGCGCCCGGCAAGGAGCTGGGCCGCGGCGGTCCGGTCGGCGGCAAGCGCCGCGTCCCACTGCTGGGCGGATACCGCCCCGGCGTTTTCGGCGCGCAGCCGGCGGTAGCGCTCCAACTGGCTGCGGGCGTCCGCCTCGGACGCCTCGGCCGTTCCGAGGCTCGCTTCGGTTTCCGCGAGCTGGGCCGCGTAGACCGTCTGCTGGGCTCTGGCCTCGGTCAGTTGCGCCTGGGCTTGCCGGACCGATGCCTGCGCCTGGCGCAGAGCGACGAGATAGGTCGCGGGGTCCAGCTCGACGAGGAGCTGACCGGCGCGGACATCCTGGTTCTGATGCACGAGGACCCGCAGGACCCGGCCGGCAACCTGCGGACTGACGGTTTCTGAAATCACGTCGATGAAGGCGTCGTCGGTCCTTTCGTAAGCTCTCAGATGCCGCCAGAGCAGGGTCCCGGCGATGGCGATGACGATGACGGCGAAGATCAGGAGCGCGACCGGGCCGGGACGCCGGTGCCAGGGCTCTCTTCGTGGGGGGGGGCGCGCCTGCGGTTCCCGGTCGCTCATGGTCAAGTCTTTGCTGGATGGCGTTATCCGCCGCAAGCCTTGAGACCGGCGATTCGCGGCACGGTTGCATGGCCCGGGGGCGCCTCTTATGCTCGCCCGCCGTGGACCTGCCCGCCGATTCGCCGCCGCGGACGCCGCCTCCTGCTTATTGGCTCACGCGGTTCTTCATCCTGCGGCTCCTCGGAATCGTGTATGCGGTCGCGTTTCTCGCGGCGGCGCTCCAGCTTCCGGCGCTCGTGGGCGCACACGGGCTGCTTCCGGTCGGCTCGTTTCTGGACCAGGTGCGCGCCTATTACGGATCGGCTGCGGCCTCCATTTGGCATCTGCCCACGCTGTTTTGGCTCGGCCACTCGAATGCGGCGCTGCTGACGGCGTCCTGGATCGGCTTCGCGCTGGCGGCCGCGCTCGCGCTCGGCTTTGCGAACGGCATCACGATGGCTGCGCTTTGGGCGCTTTACCTTTCCATCGTCCAGGTGGGGCAGACCTGGTACGGCTATGGATGGGAATCGCAGCTGCTCGAAACAGGCTTTCTCGCGATCTTCCTGTGCCACCCCTGGGACCCCCGGCCTTTTCCGCGGAGCGCGGCGCCCCGGCCGGTGATTTGGCTCATGGTGTGGCTCATCTTCCGGATCATGCTTGGAGCGGGGCTGATCAAGCTGAGGGGCGACGTGGTCTGGCGGAACCTGACCGCGCTTTATTACCAGTTCGAGACCCAGCCCATCCCGGGGCCGTTCAGCCGCTGGTTCAATTTCCTGCCGCGGGGCGTGCTGCGAGGCGGAGTGATCTTCAATTTCGCGGCGGAGCTGGGGGCGCCCTGCCTTCTCTTCTGGCCGGGAGCGCCGCGGAGGATCGGGGGAGGAATCATCATCCTTTTCCAGTGCGTGCTGATCCTCAGCGGCAACCTCTCCTTCCTCAACTATCTGACCATCGTTCCCGCGCTTGCCTGCTTCGACGACCGAGCCTGGCTGAAGCTCTGCCCGTTTCTCGCGGGGCGGAGGGACGCGGCCCTCGGGCGCGCCCGCCGACATCGGTATTTGGACGGCGCGGCTTGGGCCCTCGCCGCGCTCGTGGCCGTGCTCAGCGTCCAGCCAGTGCTCAATCTGATCTCTCCACGGCAGATCATGAACACTTCCTTCGATCCGTTCGATCTCGTGAACACCTATGGCGCGTTCGGCTCGGTGGGCCGGGAAAGGTACGACGTCGTCTTCGAAGGCACGGACTCCCTCGACGCGGATCCCGAGGGCGTATGGAAGCCGTATGTCTACCGGGATCTGCCCGTCGCCTTGAACCGGCGACCGCCGCAGGTCGCCCCGTACCAGCCGCGCCTGGATTGGCAGATGTGGTTCGCCTCGATGTCCGACTGGCAACACTACCCGTGGACTCTGCACCTTGTCTGGAAGCTGCTGCACAACGACCCGGGGGCGCTGAGCCTGTTCGCCGGCAATCCGTTTCCCGGCCGGCCGCCGAAGTACATCCGGGCCACCTTGTACCGCTACAGTTTCGTCCCGCCCAACCCGCAGGGTCTGTGGTGGAAGCGGACGGCAATCGGCGAATGGCTTCCGCCGCTCTCGGCGGACAATCCGGATCTTCATGGCCTTTTGAAGTCGGCCGGATGGCTGGACGCGGGGGGAAATTCCAGGAGCCATCCGGCATCGTCGTCGAACACGGCACGCACGTCCGCGCCGGCTTCGGCCGCGAGCGTTCGGGCCGCGGCGCCCTGAGACTTCGACATGAGTCCGGTGAACCGAAGGCGCGCGGCCCGGCCGGGATCGAGGAGCGGAGAGGCTATAGCAACGGTGGAGGGGTTCGCCTTGGCGGGCGGCGCGGCCGAAGCGGCGACTCGCGGAGGCGCCGAAGTGGCGCCCCTCGGGGCCGAGGGATCGGGCGGCACCGGAAGCGAGGTCGGGGTGTCGGTGTCGAGGGCCTCGACATTCCAGCCGCCCGGGTCGGCGATCTGATACATGATCTGCGGCCCGAGGAGCCTTCCCTCCGCATCGATGTGGGCGCGGAGATAGACCGTCGCGATCCGGGGGCTCCGGTAGAGCGCCGGCAGTCGGGGGGGGCGGTTTTCCGGCGGTCCACCCGCGCGCTGCGGCGCAAAGGCGATCACGGGAGGCGGCACCGCGGGATTGGGTGCCGAGGCGCAGCCGCAGAAGGCGGTGGAAAGGAGAGCCGGGATCAATAGGCCGAGGACCCGGCGCGAGAGGGGGTCAACGCGGTGCATTCGAAGGGGATTTCTGCAGGTCCAGATCGTCCATGAGCTGGAGCCAAAGCGAGGCGCCCGCCGGAATCCAATGGTACGAGGCGTAGCGGGTCTCGGCCTTCGTGAGCCGGCTTTGCAAGTAATCCTGGAGGGCGAGCGAGGAGGCCTGGTAGGCCGGGCCGCGAAGATCGTCGGGCGCCGAAGTCCGGATGTTGACGGGGCCGACGCCGACCGAGAGCTGCTGCTGCGCCCGGGACTGCAGGAGCCCCATCGTGCCGGCGAACAGGTCCGAGACATAGGGTGCGATCTGCACCCAGGCCGGCGGGGGCACGTAGAGGGCGGCCACACCAGGCCGGATATCCGAGCCGTCCTCCCCTGCCTCGACCGCGGCCGCCTTGATCGGCCGCTCCAAACCGTCCGGAAAAAGGAGGGTGTCCGCGGTCAGGTTGAGGCGGTCCCGGACCGGAGCGCCGGAAATGCGGCCCAGGAGCCGGGTACCGAACGGCAGCACGCAGCGGCCGGCCCGGTTCACGTCTGAGGAGACGGCAAACTGGAGGACCGCGGCCGGATCGCCCGTGTCGGCCACAGTGAGGAGGTAAACCGGGATCAGGGTTGCCCGGGGAAGAACGGGAAGCGGCGCAGGCGGCGGCGCCGAGCTCGGGTCCTCGGGCGGATCGGCGGACCGGTCGCGGTAGCCCAAAAGCAGCGGCCTTTCCCGCCGATCCTTTTCGGGCGTTCCGGGCGCGTCCGAACCGGCTTCGGCGGAGGCAAAGGAGGGAGCGAGGGCCGCGTACCGACCTCCGTCCGGCTGAATCGCGGCGGACGAATCCGCGGATAGGGCCTCGAGGATCGGGTCGAACGGATCGTCCGGCGCCGGCTCGTCGCGGCGGCCGCTCCTTCTTTTGGCCCCGCGATCCATGCGGTAGCTCCGGGCAGCTGCGGGAAGCGGCGCGGGTCCGGCCGCAACGGGCGTCATGCGGGCGGCCGCGGAGGTGACGGCGCCGACGTCGGC
>JBOHXF010000097.1:0-3827 GCA_050737455.1 Opitutaceae bacterium
GAACATCACCGTGTGGTCGCCGACGACGTCGCCCCCACGGATCGAGTGAACGCCGATCTCCGCGGAGGAGCGCTCGCCGGTGATGCCGCGGCGGCCGTGGCGCGCGGCTTCGGCACCGAGCCGCCGCTCCTCGCGGATCACCTCGAGGAGCCGCGCCGCCGTCCCGCTCGGGGCATCCTTCTTGAGCCGGTGGTGCATCTCCACGATTTCCGCGTCGTACTCCGGCCCCAGCACCCGCGCAGCCCGGCGCGTGAGGGCGAAGAGCAAGTTCACGCCGACCGAAAAATTGCCCGTCCACACGCAGGGGACGCGGGCGGCCGTGGCGAGCAGCTCGGCCTTCGCCCGGGGTTCGTGGCCGGTCGTCCCGATCACGATCGGCTTATGGTGGAGCGCCGCCAGCTCGAGCAGGCCGGCGGTCGCGGCGGGCGAACTGAAATCGACGATAACCTCGCACTCGCCGATCCGGGCGGCTGGATCGCCGTCAGCATCGAAAGCCGCGGCGATCCTCGCGCCCATTTCCGGCGCCGCCGCGGCGATGGCCCGGCCCATCCGGCCCTGGGCCCCATGGAGAAGAAGTGCGAGCGGCATGCCGGGCCCGCGGTTCAGCGGCCAAGGCCGGCGAGCGCCCGCTTGAGCAGCTCCCGGTTGGAGGCGGTGAGTTCGGACAGGGGCGCCCTCACCTCGGGGGACGAGATGAGGCCCTTGAGGGCGAGCACCGCCTTGATCGGCACCGGATTGGGCTCGACGAAGATCGCCTTGAAGAAGGGAAAGAGCTTCCGGTGGAGCCGGCTGGCGGCGGCAAAATCGTTGGCCAAGGCGGCCCGCACCAGCCGGCTCACCGGCTTCGCCGCGTAATTGGAGGCGACGCTGATCACCCCTTCCGCGCCGACGGCCATGAAGGGCAGGGTGAGGGAGTCGTCCCCGCTCAGGACCGTCAGGTCGGAACCCAGGGCGTGCTTCAGCAGATCGACCCGTTCGACGCTGCCGCCCGATTCCTTGATCCAGCGCACGTTCGGGTGCCGGGCCCGGAGCCGCTCGACGACCGGCACGCCGATCTCGATCCCGCAGCGGCCGGGGATCGAGTAAAGGACGATCGGCCGGTCTGTGGCGTCGGCCACCGCCGCGAAATGCCGGAACAGCCCTTCGGGACCGGGCTTGTTGTAGTACGGCGCGACCACCAGCATCGCGTCCGCGCCGGCGTCGTGGGCCCGGCGGGTGAGATCGACCGCCTCCTGCGTCGAATTCGAGCCGGTTCCAGCGATCACCGGAACGCGTCCGCGGACCGTCTCCACGACGACGCGGATCACCTCGATGTGCTCGGCGTGGGTCAGGGTGGGCGACTCCCCCGTGGTTCCGACAGGGCTGATGCCGTCGACGCCCTCCTTGATCTGGCGCTCGACGTGCCGGCGCAGATCGTCGAAGGCGACCTCGCCCCGGCTGAAGGGAGTGACGAGCGCGGTGATCGTTCCGGTGAGCGGACGCGGCTTCATGGGCATCGAGGGACACCCATTATGGCTGGACGCGGGAGAAGGCAATCGAAAGGTCGTCAGGGACGGCCTTTTCGACGGGTCGGAATCGTTCTCGCGAATGTACCGCAAGAAACCCCGGGGATGGCGCCTCTGCGCACTCTGAGGGAACGGCCCGGAATGAATTCGCCCCGGGCCTTTTCGGGCTTGGATTTACCGGGAGCCGGTCGTTTGCTGTTCGGTTTCGGAACACCATGGCCGCCTCCCCAAAGTCCCTCGCGCTGCTCTTCGCCGGCCAAGGCGCTCAGAGGGTCGGCATGGGCCGCTCGCTGTACGAAGGTTCCGCCGCCGCTCGTGCGGTTTATGACGAAGCCAACCTATTGCTGGGTTGGGACTTGAAAAAAATCAGCTTCGAAGGGCCGGAACCTGCGCTCACCGAGACCAAGGTCTGCCAGCCGGCCTTGTTCGTCCACGGCCTGGCGGCTCTCGCCGCCGCCCGCGAGCGAGGCGCGATGCCGGCCCCCGGCTTTGCGCTGGGTCTCAGTCTGGGGGAGGTGACGGCGCTCGCCGCAGCGGGGGCCTGCGACTTCGCGACCGGGCTTCGGATCGTGGCCGAACGGGGCCGGCTCATGCAGGAGGCCTGCGAACGTACCGTCGGAGGGATGGCCGCCGTCGTCGGGGGGGAGAGGGCCGCGGTGGCCGCGCTCTGCGCGGAATTCGGGATCGAGGCGGCCAATTTCAACGCTCCCGGCCAGACCATCGTCTCGGGTGAAAAGGCGCGGGTCGAGGCCGCCGTCGCCGCAGCGAAAAGCCGGGGTATCAAGAAGGCCCTTCCGCTCAACGTGGCGGGAGCCTACCACAGCCGCCTGATGGAGCCGGCCCGCGAGCGCTTCGCGCAGTTC
Source organism: Opitutaceae bacterium (assembly GCA_050737455.1). Classification (GTDB taxonomy): domain Bacteria; phylum Verrucomicrobiota; class Verrucomicrobiia; order Opitutales; family Opitutaceae; genus Palsa-1447. Next base: position 2,369 of record JBOHXF010000097.1, read on the forward strand.
CTGGAAACCGTCCCCCTCTCGGCTCCGCGGCTGACCGTCTTCAGCAACACCACCGCGGGTCCGGTGTCCGACCCGCCCGCGATCCGGCGGGCTCTTGCGAGCCAGATCGTCTCCCCGGTGCTTTGGGAGGACTGCATGCGCGCCGCGGCGGCAGCCGGCGCCGGTCCGTTCTGGGAGCTGGGCCCCGGCGGCGTTCTCGCCGGCCTGGCGCGCCGCACGGAGCAGGCATGGGAAGTGAAGCCTCTCGCCGAGTACGCCGACCTCGCGGCCGCCTGACCCATGGACGCTCCGCATACCCGAAATTTCTGCATCATCGCCCACGTCGACCACGGCAAGACGACCCTGTCCGATCGGCTGCTCGAGCACACCAACACCGTCGCGCACCGGGTGCTGACCGAACAGCACCTCGACTCGATGGACCTCGAGAAGGAGCGCGGCATCACGATCAAGTCGCACCCGGTCACCATGACGTACGTGGCCGCGGACGGCATCCCCTACAAGCTGAACCTCATGGACACGCCCGGCCATGTCGACTTCTCCTACGAAGTCTCACGGAGCCTCGCGGCTTGCGAAGGGGCGGTTCTCCTCGTCGATGCCGCGCAGGGCGTCGAGGCCCAGACGGTGGCCAACGCCCACCTCGCCTTCGGCCAGAAGCTGAAGGTGATCCCGGTCATCAACAAGATCGACCTGCCGAGCGCGAATTTGGAGCTGTGCCTGCGCCAGCTCGAGGACATCCTCGCCATCCCCGCCGACGAGGCGATCCTCGCGAGCGGCAAGGCGGGCATCGGCATCGAGGAGATCCTGGAGGCCGTCGTGCGCCGGATCCCGCCGCCCCGTTGGACCGGGTATCCGCAGACCCGGGCCTTGGTGTTCGACTCGCTGTACGATGCGTACCGCGGAGTGATCGCCTATATCCGCGTCTTTTCCGGCCGCATCCGCGCGCGCGACATGATGATGCTGATGAGCACGGGCCTCAAATCGGAGGTGAAGGAGGTGGGGGTCTTCCGGCCCAAGATGGAGCCGATCGACACGCTGGGTCCGGGGGACGTCGGCTACGTCGTCTCGACCATCAAGGACACCTCGGAGATCAAGACGGGCGACACGATCACGCTCGCGGGCCAAGCCGCCGCGGAGATGCTGCCCGGCTACCAGGAAGTGCGGCCGATGGTGTTCTGCGGGCTGTACCCGGTGGAAACTTCCGATTACGAGAAGCTGAAGGCCGCGATCGGTCGGCTGCGCCTCAACGACTCGGCCTTCGTTTACCAGCAGGAGAGCTCGGTCGCGCTTGGCTTCGGGTTCCGGTGCGGGTTCCTTGGCCTCCTTCACATGGAGATCATCCAGGAGCGGATCCGGCGCGAGCACGGGGTCGACATCATCTCGACCTATCCGAGCGTGATCTACCGCGTCCGCCAGCTCGGCGGCCGGACGAGCGAAGTCGACAATCCCGTGAACCTGCCCG
>JBOHXF010000098.1:0-3896 GCA_050737455.1 Opitutaceae bacterium
GGCCCTGGGTGATGGAGCGGCCGCCCGGCGATCGGCAGGACTGGTATTTCTTCGGCTACGGGCATCACTACCGCCGAGCCCTGGGCGATTTTGTCCGAGTCGCTGGCCGCATCCCGCTGCCGCCGCGCTTCGCGTTCGGCGTCTGGTGGTCGCGGTACTGGGCCTACACCGACCAGGAACTCGACGAACTTGTGAAAGGCTTTCACGAGGACGACGCGCCGCTGGATGTGCTCGTCATCGACATGGACTGGCACGATACCCGCGGGAGGCACTTCAACCGTCTGGACGCCTCCGGCCACACCCTCGGCTGGACCGGTTACACCTGGAACCGCCTGCTCTTCCCCGATCCGCCGGCCTTCCTGAGGCGCCTGCACCGGGAGGGCCTCAAGGTGACCCTGAACCTCCATCCGGCCTCGGGCATCCAGCCCTGGGAGGCGTGCTACCCGGCGATGGCGCGGGCGATGGGCATCGATCCGGCGAGCCGGAAGTACGTGCCCTTCGATATCACCGACAAGAAATTCGCGCGAAACTACTTCGACCTCGTGCTGCATCCCCTCGAACGGGAGGGGGTCGATTTCTGGTGGCTCGACTGGCAGCAGGAATCGACGACCCGGATGCCCGGGGTCAACCCGACCTGGTGGCTCAACTACACGCATTTCACGGACCAGGAACGGGAGGGCAAGCGTCCGCTGCTGTTCCACCGCTGGGGCGGGCTGGGCAACCACCGCTACGAGATCGGATTCTCGGGCGACACCGTCTCGGTGTGGCCTTCGCTCGCGTTCCAGCCGTGGTTCACGGCCACCGCGGCGAACGTCGGCTATGCCTATTGGAGTCACGACATAGGCGGCCACATGCCCGGCAAGGTGGACCCCGAGCTGTTCACCCGCTGGGTGCAGTTCGGAGCATTCAGTCCGATCCTGCGCACCCACACCACCCGGAACTCCGAGGCGGAGCGCCGGATATGGGCCTATCCCGAGCCGTACGCGGACATCCTGCGCCGGGCTTTCCATCTGCGTTACGCGCTCCAGCCCTACCTGTACACCGAGGCCCGCCGTACTTACGACACCGGCGTGGCCTTCCTGCATCCCCTCTACTACGACTGGCCGGAACTCGACCAAGCGTACCGGGCGAAGAACGAGTACGCCTTCGGGGTCGACCTGATCGCGGCGCCGGTCACCACGGCGGCGGACCCGGCCAGCGGCCTCGCCGCCGAGCGGATCTGGATCCCGCCGGGCTCCTGGGTCGAATGGCCGACGGGCCGGACGCTGCTCGGCTCGGCCGAGATGACGCGGCGCTTTTCGATCGACCAGATCCCCGTGTATGTCCGGGCGGGGGCGATCGTGCCCATGCAGCCGCCCATGCCTTACACGGGAGCCAAGCCCGTCGATCCGCTGATCCTTGCGGTGTTTCCCTTGGCCGACGGGCGGACCTCCGCGTACACCGTCTACGCGGACGGTGGCGCGGATGAAGCCTACCAGCGCGGCGTCTGCGCCTGGACGCCCGTGCGGGCGCGCGAATCGGGCGGCAAGCTCGACGTGCGGGTGCTGCCGACACGGGGCGGATACCCCGGCATGCCGGAGGAGCGCGGCCTTGAGATCCGCCTGCCCGGCGACTGGCCGCCTTCCGGCGTGGAGGAGGATGGGCGCGAGCTTTCCTACGCGCCGCTTCCGGGCGCCGTCGGCTGGCGCTACGAGGGAGACACGCTCACCACGGTGATCACGCTGCCCCGCGGCTCGGTTCGGGCCGCAGTGGACATTCGGGTCCGGCGCCCGGCGGACCGGATCGCCCGCCGCGCCGAGCTCGACGGCTTTGCAGGCAAGATGACCCGCTTGCGTGAAGCCTACGATGCGCTCAACCGGACGGGGACCGGGACATTTCCGCCGGACGTTTTGATCGACGCGATGCAGACGGGCGACCGGCTCAATTATCGGCCGGAAAGCATCGACCGGGAACTCGCGCACCTCCGGGCCATCCTGCCCCAGGCCCTCCGGGCTTCCACAGAAATGGCTGCGCGGGCGACATTGGCTGGACGGGCGCAGGCAGATCGGGCGGTCGCGCTCCTCCAGGCGATGCCGTAGCCGGCTGCTCGGCTCGCAAATTCGGGCGAATCCAGGCCGAAGGGCCAGGATTCGCCCGTTTTGCGCTGCATGCGGGCCGGCCTGTTTTACGGTACGAGCAGCACTTTGCCCGTGGTCTGGCGGCCTTCGAGAGCCCGGTGGGCGTCGGCCGCCGCGGCCAGCGGGAAGGTGGCGCCGATCCGGATCCGAAGGCGATCCTGTTCGATCCATCGGAAAAGCTCGTTCGCCCGGCCGAGGAGCTCATCCGGCGTCCGGGTGTAGTGGCCGAGGTTCGGGCGAGTGAGGTAAAGGGAGCCCTTCTGGGAGAGCAGGAGCGGAGAGAACGCCGGCACGGCCCCGCTCGCGTTGCCGAAGCTGACGAGCATTCCGCGGGACCGCAGGCAGTCCAGGCTGCCTTCAAAGGTGTCCTTGCCCACCGAGTCGTACACGACGTCGACCCCGCGGCCGGCGGTGAGACGGCCAACCGCGGCCGCGAAATTTTCCCGGGTGTAGACGATCGCCTCGTCCGCGCCGGCGGAGCGGGCAAGCGCGGCCTTCTCATCGCTGCCGGCCGTGCCGATCACGTGGGCTCCGCGCAGTTTCGCGATCTGGACCAAGAGGAGGCCCACGCCGCCGGCCGCGGCGTGGACGAGTGCGGTGTCCCCGCTTTTCAAGGGATAGGTGGAGCACGCGAGATAGTGCGCCGTCAGGCCCTGCAGCATGACCGCCGCCGCGGTCTTGCCGTCAAGGCCGGCGGGAACGGACACGACCTGCGCGGCCGGGGCGATGACCTCCTCCGCGTAGGCGCCCGCGGCGGCCGCCGTGGCGACGCGCTGGCCAATGCGAAGGCCGGCGACCCCGGGTCCGATCGCTGTGATGGCGCCGGACGCTTCCAGGCCAAGGGTGGCCGGCAGCGGCCCCGGGTAGAGCCCGACCCTCCGGTAGATGTCGACGAAATTGACTCCGCAGGCTTCGGCGCGGAACCGGACCTCTCCTGCCTTGGGTACAGGAACGGGCAGCTCCTCGAGTTTCAATCGATCCGCCCCTCCCGTTTCGTGAATTCGTATGACGCGCATGCGGGTTCCTTTCTAGGCGGACAACCTGCCTATTCTCCGACAAAAGTCACATCGAGTTCCCGTCGGCGGGCCGTGGCGCGATGCTCCCAGACCTATAGGCCCTGCCAGGTTCCGAGGCTGAGTTCGGCTCGGGAAAACGGGATCGTCTCCGAACTGCGGGTCAGCGCCATCTTGATGTGCGAGGGCATGTCGTCGGCCCCTTCGAGGTCATGCTCATATCCGGCGTCCGGCGGCACCAGCCGGTCGAGGAACCGTTGCAGATCGCGCCGGGCGTCCGAGCTCGCGTTCTCCATGAGGACGAGGCTGCAGCTCGTGTGCCGGCAGAACACGGAGGCGAGCCCGGCGCGCAGGCCGGATCGGCGCAGCTCCGCCCGGACGGGGCCGGTCACCTCGTACAGCCCCGTGCCGCGCGTCGGAACTTCGATTCGGGCCTGGTGCACGGGCATGGGACGCGGGATTACGCTTCCGCCCGGGCCGGCGAGTTCAGGCTCGCGAAACACGCCTGCTCCTCGACGGAAATCGGGACGAACGTCAGGAGGCCGGCCTCGGCCAGAGCGCGGGCGAGGGCCTGGAGCGAGCGATCGCTTGCGCCGAGGCGCCGGGTCGCCTCGGCGAACGCTTCCACGGGGTAGATGGCCGCGAGGCCTTCGCAGACTCCGCCATGCCGGCCCATCGCGCCGCAACCCGGACGGCACGCGGCGCGGAGGCGGTCGAACCAAGCCGCGCCGATTCCGGGCATGTCGACAGCCAGGACGGCCACGAG
>JBOHXF010000099.1:0-8143 GCA_050737455.1 Opitutaceae bacterium
CCCCGCCGACCGTGAAGATAAGCAGCCAGTCCCCGCTTCCATGGGGGCGCCAGTTCGTATAACCGATCCCTTGGCGGAATTCGCTGCAGACGATCGGGGCCGCGGTGGCATGGGGGGTGATCGGACGGGTCGAGGCCACTGTAGCAGGATAATCCATGTAATTAGCCTCGCCGTCCATTCCAAATCCGGCGATTTAGGCCATACTAGCGGCATGATTTCGACCGCTCAAAAACTGAAGGTGTTGACCGAAGCTCAATGGAGGCAATTCGACGAGCAGGGCTACTGCGTCGTCGAGGGGCTTTTCACCGACCGGGAGATCCGGGACATCGAGGCGTTCTTCGAGGAGTACCGCAAGATCGGCGCCGCCGTGTTCGACAGCGGATCCCTCTACGAGGAGATCGATCCGACCAAGCGCCAGCTCCGCGCCATGCATCCGCACCGCCACAGCGAGCAGGCTAAGCGCTGGGCCCTCAACCCGCGGGTTGCAGGCGCCCTCTCGGATCTTTTCGGACGTCCGCCTCTGCTGGCGCAGACGATGTATTACTTCAAGCCGCCGGGGTCGAAGGGCCAGGCGATGCACCAGGACAACTTTTATCTCCTCGTGAAGCCGGCCACCTGCATCGCGGCATGGACGGCGATCGACGACGCCGACGTCGACAACGGTTGCCTTTACGTCGTGCCGGGCTCCCACCGCAAAGAGATCCTCTGCCCGTCGGACGCGGAGGGCGCCTGGATGGACTACGGCGAGAGCCACATCCGCCCGTTTCCGCGCGATGCCAAGCCCGTGCCGGCGCCGGTCCCGCGCGGGTCCACGATGTTCTTCGGCGGGCAGGTCATCCATGGTTCGGGTCCCAACCGCACGAAGGACCGCAGCCGCCGCACGTTCATCGGCCACTACATCGACGACGCCAGCGAGCAGGTGGCGGAGTTTTACCACCCGGTCCTCGACATGAGCGGCGAAGTCGTCTCGCGGCTGAAAACGGCGGCGGGCGGCGGACCTTGCGGCGACGGCTGGCGCGGGGCGGCGCACTGAGCGCCACGCGCCTCCGGCAGAAGCCGGCGGCCCGGCCGATGAATGCGCGTCCGGCATCGCCCCCGGAAACCGAGGCCTCGATCGAAGCGAGGCTGACGGGGGCCATCGTTCCGAACCGGGAATTCCGGCGCCTCCGGGCGCGTCAGCCCGACGCCCGCCCAGGCATCCAGGCGGCGATCGATGCCTGCGGCGCGGCCGGCGGGGGGCGGGTGGTGCTCGACGGCGGCGATCATCCTTGCCGCGGTCCGCTCGTCCTGCGCAGCGGGGTGGAGCTTCATCTGCACGATGCGTGCGTCGTGACGTTCGAGCCCCGGCCCGAATATTATCTGCCCCCGGTTCGCTGTCGGTGGGCGGGCACGGATTGCTACAACTATTCGCCGTTCCTGTACGCGAACGGCCAGAGCGATATCGCCATCACCGGCAGGGGTAGGTTCGAGGGCTGCGGCGAAGCATGGTGGCCGTGGCGCCGGGACACCCGCGACCGTGCCGAGCCGATCCTCGAATTGCGCCGCATGGGAGAGCAGGGCGTCCCTGTCGAGCGGCGGATCTTCGGCAGGCCGGGGGTGCTGCGCCCGCCGATGTTCTCCCCTCATTTCTGCCGCAACGTCACCGTCGACGGGCCGACCTTTCGAAACTCGCCCTTCTGGACGTTTTGCCCGACGTATTGCGAGAACGTGGTCGTCCGCAATGTCCTTTTGATCGGCGAAGGGTGCAACACGGACGGAGCGACTGCCGATTCGTGCACCGATGTTCTGTTCGAGCATGTCCGTGTGCGGGTGGCCGACGACGGTTTCGTGCTCAAATCGGGGTACAACCGGGACGGCCGGCGGATGGGCCGGCCGTGCCGCAATGTGATCATGCGCGGCAACGAGGTGCTCCGCGCCCACACGCTTCTCGCCATCGGGAGCGAAACCGCCGCCGGCGTGGAGAACGTTTTCGTCCGCGACTGCTTCGCGTCCAGCGGAGAGGTGCTCTGGGGCGTCCACCTCAAATCGTGCCCCGGCCGCGGCGGCGTCGTATCGAACGTCGATATCCGGCGGATCCGCTTCCGCACCATCGCCCAGAATCTGCTGCGCATCAACCTGCGCTACGCCCAGAACGGGCCGATCGGCGAAGCCGAACTCCCCGGTGTGGAAAATGTCCTCTTGGAGGACGTCGAATGCGAGGGCACCGGCAAGAGCCCCCTGTTCATCGTCGGGAACGAAGGCCGGCCGGTCGGGCGGGTCGAGCTGCGCCGGATCTTCGTCGGGCGCTCGGCGGCGCAGAGCGTCATTGCGCACGCGCGCGATCTGCATCTCGAGGATGTCCGCATCGCGCCTCCTCCGGAAGTGGCCGCCCTGGCCGACCGGGACTTTGACGTGGAGGAGGTGCCGCCGGGCGGACGCTGGGTGCCGGCCTCGTGAAGTTCCGGAAGCCGGACCGGCGCCGGTCAGCCCGCGCTTTGGCTTCGGCTTTCCGCGCGCATCGCCTCCAGGGTCGCGGCAAGCCCCGCCTCCAGGCTGCCGGCCGGGCGGAAGCCCGCGGCGGCCAGCTTGTCCACGCTGGCGCGCGAGTGGCGCACGTCGCCGGCGCGCGCCGGGGCATGGCGGATCTCGGAATGCGAGCCCGCGAGGGCGACGATACGGCGCGCCAGTTCGAGGATCGTGATCTGTCCGCCGTAGCCCGCGTTGTACACGCCGGTCAGCCCGGGCGTCGTCGCTGCGAAGGCGTTGGCGGCCACGATATCCTGGACATAGATGAAATCCCGGGTCTGCCCGCCGTCGCCGAAAATGGTGAGGGGCTCGCCCGCGAGAGCCTGCCGCATGAAAATCGGAACCGCGGCCGCGTAGGGCCCTGCAGGATCCTGGCGCGGCCCGAAGACGTTGAAAAATCGCAGAGCCGCGGTCGGCAGACGGCCCGCCTCGGCGTACTGCTGGCAATAGAACTCCCCGTCGAGCTTGGTGACGGCGTACGGGCTGCGCGGCTCCGGGCGCATGGCCTCGTGTTTCGGCACCTCGGGATTGTCGCCATAGACCGCGGAGGAGCTGCTGAACACGAGCTTGCGCACGCCGGCCGCGGCCGCGGCTTCGAGGACGTTCAGGAGGCCGGTGACGTTCAGCGCCACGCACTCCCGGGGGCGCGCGACGGATTCGGGCACGCTGACCATAGCGGCCAGGTGAAACACATAGTCCATCCCGCGGACCGCGCGGGCCACCGCTTCCGCATCCAGGATCGAACCCTCGACGAACTCGGCCTCGAGGCCGGCCAGATTGCTCCGGCGGCCGGTGCGCAGGCTGTCGAGCACGCGAACATCGGCCCGGCGCTGGAAATATCGAGCGAGATGGCTCCCGATGAAACCCGCCCCGCCCGTGATGAGCACTTTCATGGAGCCGCGTGACGCCGGACGATTGTTTCCATGGCCTCCGCCTGCTCCTCGAGGCTGCGCAGCAGCGCGAACTGGTTGCGGGCGCGGTCGAGGTTGTGGCCCGGTCGCTTGATCTTGAAATACCGGTCCCCCTCAAGAAAGTCGGTCAGGAACCGGATTCCAATTTCGAAGGTGATGAGCCTGCCGGAAAGAGCGAGGTGCGCGACCTCGGCGGGCGCGAGAAACGAGCGGGTCGCCGACAGGTAGCCGTCAACGATCGCCTCGAACAGGGGAATGCGGGCGCGGACTCGCGACAGATCGCGTTCGTCCTCGGCCGCGGAATTGGTCGCCGTGCGCACCATGTCGCCAAAATCGTAGAGTGCGAGCCCGGGCATGACGGTGTCGAGGTCGATCACGCAGAGCCCCGCCTGGGTGGCGTCGTCGATCATCACATTGTTGATCTTCGTGTCGTTGTGCGTGATCCGTTCCGGCACCTCGCCGCGGTCCCGCAGGGCGAGCAGGGCGTCCACCATCGGCTCGCGATCGAAAGCGAACGCGAGGTCGGCCCGAGCCTGTGCGGCGCGCTCGCCCGCGGCGGCGCCGCTCGCCCGCCGCAGGTTCTCGAACCGGCGGCGTGTGTCGTGGAAGTGCGGTATCGTGTCCGCCAGGCGCGGTCCGGGCAGGTCGCCCAACCGGACCTGGAACTCCCCGAATGAGCGGGCGGCCTCGCGGGCCTGCCGCGGGGTCTCGATGACATCGTAGGTTTTTGCCCCCTCGATGAAGAGATAGCAGCGCCACCAGCCCCCGGCGGCGTCGCGATGGCACGGGTGCCCGTCACGGGCGGACACCAGCGTGAGCCCGCGGCGAGAGCCGTCGGGCAGCCCCGCGGCGCCGCGGGCGAGATGCTCGGTCACGCGCCGGACGTTCTCCATCAAGGCGGGGACCTCGGTGAAGACGCGGTCGTTGATCCGCTGGAGCAGGTAGCGGACGGGGGTCCCGGCCTGGTCCATGGTGACGGCGAAGGTGTCGTTGATGTGGCCGCTCCCGTGGGGCGCCGCCGACCGAAGGGCCCCGAGCAGCGGAAAGGCCCGGGCTGCAGCCGCGGCCTGGTTCGCGTCGGCCGGGGAGGGGGCGCGGGAACTCATGGTCCGATCTACGGGCCGGTCGGAAACGCACGCAACAAAAATAGAATGTTGCGGCAGCGACTGCGCCCCGTTGCGATGGCCCCGATGAAGCCCGCCTTTCCCCCCTCCGAACCCGCGCGCGTCACGTTGTCCCTCGACGGCCGGTGGAACGTGGGCGAGAGCGTCGGCGCGCAGGACCGGCCCGCCGCGTTCCCCGCCGTCGCGCCCGTGCCGGGGCTCGTTAATCTTGCCCAGCCGCCGTTCGCGCAGGTCGACGAGTTCGAGGGCTGCGAGCTGAACCAGAACCGCATCCGCGTCGGCGAGCTTCCTGAGTCGGCCCGGGTCCCCGTGCCGGGCCGCTCGGCCCAGCCGCGAAACTATTTCTGGTACCGGACGAGCTTCCGCGCTCCGGCGGACAAGACGGCGGGCTGGCTGACCGTCGAGAAGGCGCAATTCGGCATGGCTGCATGGCTCAACGGCCGGTGGGTGGGCGAGGATCCTGCCTGCTTCAGTTCGGGGCGCTTCGAGCTCACCGCGGCGCTGCGGTGGGGCGGAGAAAACGAACTGGTCGTGCGCATCGGCGCCCATCCCGGCGTGCTGCCGCCGGACCATCCGGCCGGGACCGATTTCGAGAAGTACCGGTGGACACCCGGGATCTACGATCGGGTCTGGGTGGCGTTCAGCGACAACCCGGTTATCGGCGCGGTCCAGGTGGCGCCCCAGATCGCCCCGCCCGCGATCGTCGTCCAGACGACGGTGGTCAATCGGAGCGGCCACGTCTGCGCGGCGCAGGTGAGCCACGACGTGCGCGAATGGCGGAGCGGGAAGTTGGCGGCGCAGGCGGCGCCCGAGCCGGTGCGCCTGGAGCCGGGCGAGGAGCGTGTGCTGACCCGGACGATTCCGCTGCCGGGGGCGCGCCGGTGGTCGCCGGACGATCCGTTCCTCTATGTGGTGGAGACGGCCACGGGAGGCGATGCCGCCACGACGCGCTTCGGGCTGCGCGAGTTCCGCAGCGACACGCGTTCGGGGAGGTTCTACCTGAACGGGGAACCCTGTTATCTGCGCGGCTCGAACCTCGCGCTGCACCGCTTCCTGGAGGACCCGCTCTGCGGCGCCCTCCCCTGGACCGAAGGGTGGGTGCGCCGCCTCCTTGGGGAGATCCCCAGGCAGCTTCATTGGAACGCATTCCGCGCCACCCTGGGACCGCCGCCGCGCCGCTGGTTCGAAATCGCCGACGAATGCGGGTTGCTCATCCAGAACGAGTTCTTCATGTGGACGAGCCATCCTCGCTGGCACTATCCGAAGTATTCGAGAAGCTGGGATGCGGACGAGCTGATCCGGCAGTACGGCAATTGGATGCGCGACCATTGGAACCACCCGTCGGTCGTGATCTGGGACGCGTGCAACGAGACCTTCGACCCGATCTTCGGTCAGCGGGTGATTCCCGCGGTTCGGAAGCTGGACCTCTCGGATCGGCCCTGGGACAACGGCTACAACGAACCGGCCGGACCCGACGACCCGGTGGAGATCCATCCGTATTTCCATCTCAGCTCGCATTTCGAGAACCGGCTGGAGTTCCGGCACGCGGACTTGGAGACCAAGACGGCCGACGAGGTGATCAAGCTCGGCAGTTCCGAACCGAACTGGCGCGGCTATCCGCTCATCATCAACGAATACGGGTGGCTCTGGCTCAATCGCGACGGATCCCCGACCCGGCTCGCGAAGAACCTGTACGACTTGATCCTGGGGCCGGAGGCGGGCGCCGAGGAACGGTTCGCGTACTACGCGTACGACATCGCCGCCGAGACGGAGCATTTCCGCGCGAGCCGGCGGTTCGCCGCCGTCCTCCATTTTGTCTACCTGAGCCACAGCCATCCGGGCGGATACACCTCCGATCCGTTCCGCGACATCCGGAAGCTCGAACTGGAGCCGCATTTCGCCGACTATGCGGCGGAGGCGTTCAAGCCGCTCGGGCTTTACCTGAACTTCTTCCAGCCCACGCTTGCCGCGGGATCGGAACGCGCCTTCGAATTGAAGCTCGTCCACGACCGTCCGGGCGCGGCGGCGGGGCGTGTCGGCCTGACGCTCGAAGCCGAGGCGGGCGAGGCGCTCGCCCGCGCCGAAGGCCGCTTCGAGCTTGGGGCCCACGGCGACGCCCGGCTTGAGCTCGCGCTGACCATCCCCCGCCGGCCAGGCCGATGCCTGCTCACGGCATGGGCATCCGTGGACGGGGGATCGGATGCCCCCACGCTCAGCCGCCGCCGGACGGAAATCGTGGATTAGCCGGGGCGGTAGGCCCGCGGGCTGTGGCCGTATTTCTGGCGGTAGGCCCGGCCGAAGCTGTTCGCGCTCGTGAAGCCGCTCGCGAGGGCCACGTCTTCGACGGTCTGCTGGGTGGCCGCGAGCATCGAGTGGGCATGCTCGATGCGCAGCCTGCGGAGCATCGTGCCCGGCGGCTCCTCGAAGCGTTCGCTGAATTCCCGGATGAAGTGCTCGCGGCTGACGCTGCACTTCGCGGCGATGGTCTTCAGGTTGATCGGCGAGCGGAAATGATTGCGCAGATAATGGTGGCCGAACTCGATGGGGTCGGTCGTCTTGGTCTCCTGCACCTGTTCGCGGTACAGGGCCACGAAAAAGCGGTGCAGGAGCTCCGACTCATGAAACCGGTCCCGGAAAGTCCGCTGATCGTAGCGGGCGAACAGCTCGCCGAAGAGCGCCGCGGGCTCGGACCCATCCGGCATGGCGACGACCGAGCCGAAGTCGCGCCGCACTTGGAAATAGAGCGGGGTGATTGTGGGCGCCGGAAGGATCTGCACATAGCGGAGCCGGTACGCCTCGGTCGCGCCGCGGGGATACCCGTAAATCGTCGGCTCGTGGTGGGTGAACAGCATCGCATAGCCCGATGGCACGCGTCGCTCCGCCGACCCATCCCGGTAAAACCCGGCTCCCGAGAGCGTAACCTGGACGGTGAGCACGTTCCAGATTTCGCGCGGGCGCTGGTTGTTGTCCCAGAGGTACGCCGCCGAGGTCTGAAGCTCCTCGTCGGCGGCGCGAATCGAAGTGAACGCGTCGGCCTCCATCGCCCGAGGATCACAGATTCGAGGGCCGCCCGCAAGCCCGTCGTCCCGCGCAAATCATATTTTTGCGGCCGAAAGTCACATTTTGCCCCGCCACTGGCAGGCCATGGGTGCTTACGGTCGCTCCGAATCCACCCGCCATGAACCTCGAAACTCCGATTCCCTCCCCAGAAACCCTTCGCCGGGACCTCGACGACGATTACTCGCTCGGCGCCGAGCCGCGCGCCTATTTCAAGGAAAACGGCTACGTGAAATTGAAGCAGGTGCTCCGGCCGGAAACGCTGGAGCACTACCGCCGCGAGATCGCCGCGCAGGTGAAGCGGCTCAACACCCTGAACGTGCCCATGGCGCAGCGGACGACCTACCAGAAGGCGTTTCTGCAGATCATCAACCTGTGGACCAAGAGCGCCGTCGTGCGGGAGTTCGTCTTTTCGCGGAAGCTGGCGCGGCTCGCCGCCGAGCTCATGGATGTGGGCGGGGTGCGGATGTTTCACGATCAGGCGCTCTACAAGGAGCCGGGCGGCGGCATCACCCCGTGGCACGCCGACCAGTACTATTGGCCGGT
>JBOHXF010000100.1:0-5982 GCA_050737455.1 Opitutaceae bacterium
CGGCTGGAATCTCCGGCGGATCCGACGGGCGGCGGACGGGGCCGGAACCGGCCGAAAGCCGGCAACGATCTGCCGGCGCTGCTGCGCCGCTGCGGGCTGTCGGAAGTGGCCCTCGGCCGCCTGCAGCAATCCGCGTTCTGGGAGGAACTCGCGTCGGCCCCGTTGCACCGCGCGCTTGCCGAGATCGGCCGCCGGGTGCGGACCGACGGCGAAACGCGCTGGGACGGCTCGCCGCTCACCCGGGCGGCCTTTCTCGGAACCCCCGGGGTCGGTCGGACGACCGCGCTCTGCAAGTGGCTTGGCCGCGAGGTCTTCCGGCGCGCCCGCATCGGCCACGTGGTCACCGCGGAATTCGAAACGCCCCACGCCGTGGGAGTCCTGCCCGTCTTCTGCGAGGCGCTCGGCGTGCCTGTGGCGCGGCACCCCGCTTCGACCGAACCGGCGAGTCCGGGCGGATTCGTCTACCTCGATCTTCCCGGGCTGTCGCTGCGCGAGCCCCGCGCGAACCGGGCCCTTGCGGATTTTCTGGAAGCGGAGGAGATCCGCGAACGGGTGCTCGTGCTCAATGCCGCGTACGACCACGCCGCTCTCCGGGCGGCGTACGCGGCGGGCCGCGATTTGGGGGCGACCCATTTGGTGTTCACCCATCTCGACGAAGTGCCGCAATGGGGACGGCTGTGGGACTACCTGCTCGACGGCGCCCTGGAGCCGCTGTTTCTCGCCACCGGGCCGTCCCTGACCGGTGACTGCGAGGACGATGTATTTGACGCCCTTGTTCGGCGGACCCTGTCCGGATCGGCCTTCCCCGAAGCCGGTTTGGACCCGGCGGACGCCGCGCCCGAACCCGCGCTCGCGCGCCTGTCGCCATGAAATTCGCGTTTCTTACCGGAGGAATCGCCGGCTTCGTCGCCGCGGGGGGGACCGACCTGCTGTGCGGGCGGAACCCGAACCGGATATTATTCGACGCGGCGGTCGGCTGCCTGGCCGGAGCGTTTCTCTTCCGCTGGTTCTGGAACGTGCTGCTTCGCGGCATGCGCGATACCTATATGGACCGCCAGCGGGCGGCGGCCGCCGCGCCCGCCCCGGCCCCCGCCGTCCCGACCCCCGCGGCCCGGCTTAAACCGAAAACCTGATGCCCACACCCCCTTCCATGAAAACCGCCGAACCTCCCCCCGCGGCGCCCGCCGCCCCGGCCGCCGCCTGGCGCGCGTACCAGGGCGTCACGACCGGCCCCATCGACGAGAAGGAGCTCATCGAACGCTACCTGCCCCTGGTGCGAAGCGTGGTCGACCGCATCAAACTCACGCTTCCCGCGCACATCGAAGCGGCCGACCTTTACAGCGTCGGCATCACCGGCCTGATCGCCGCCGTTCGCCGGTACGATCCCGTTCAAGGGAGCACCTTCGCGAGCTACGCCGCCACCCGGATCCGGGGCGCCATCCTTGACGAACTGCGTCGGATGGACTGGTGCCCGCGGCGGGCGCGTGCCCGCGCGCGCAAGCTGAAGGAGGCGATCAACGGCATCGAGCAGAAGCTGGGACGGGCGGCCTCCGAGGCGGAAATTTGCGCCGAACTGCACGTGAGCCCGAAGGATTACGCAAAGTGGCTGGACGAATCCCGGCCCGTGACCTTCATCGCCATAGATCAGACGGCCGACGGCGACGATTCGGAGGGGACCTCGCTGCATGAGCTGCTGTCGGACGACACGGACCGGACCGGACGGGATCGGATGGAGAAGGCCGAGTTGCTCCAGCTCATGGCTCAGCGCATCTCCGAACTGCCGGAGATGCCGAGGAAGATTCTCGCGATGTATTATTTCGAAAACATGCGGCTCGCGGAGATCGCGGCCGTGTTCGGACTGACCGAATCGCGCATCTGCCAGATCCATTCGCAGACGATTCTCGGGCTCCGGGGCTACCTGGCCCGCGCCCGCAACCGCTGAGGTTCACCCGGCGTCGCATCACATGCTTATCCTCGTCGGATCCGCCATCGTCCTCGCTTCGACCCTCGGCGGATTCATGCTGGAGGGCGGCAAGCCGATCGTGCTGATGCACTTGTCGGAGTTCATTGTCATCCTCGGCGTGGGGCTCGGCGTCCTGATCATCGCCAGCCCCTCGCACATCCTCAAGGAGATCGGGAGGAAGACGAAGGAAGCGGTCTTCGGCGGCGCGGCCGGGAAGCCCGAGACCTTCGACCTCCTGAAGGTCCTGTACGAGCTGTTCATGACCGGCCGGCGCAACGGCCTGATCGCGCTGGACGAGCATGTGATGGACCCGGCCAACAGCACGATCTTCAAGCGCTATCCGACGCTGCTCGAGCACTCGGAGCGCCTCACGTTCGTCTGCAACGGGCTCAAGCCGGTCATCGACGGCAAGATCAAGCCGGATCAGCTCGAGCACCTGATGGACGCGGAGCTCGAGGCGAAGATGGAGGAGTCGGACCACCCGGTCCATCTGCTTCAACTGGTCGGAGATTCGCTCCCCGGCATCGGCATCGTCGCCGCCGTGCTGGGCATCATCAACACCATGGCCTCGATCGCGGACGGGCCGATGGCCGTGGGCGAGCACGTGGCCGCCGCGCTAACCGGAACGCTGCTCGGGATCTTCACGGCCTACGGCTTCGTCAATCCTCTCGCCAATCGCATCAAATTCAACAACACGGCCGACGCTCAGTGCCTGCGCTGCATCAAGATCGCGGTGTCCGGATTCGCGAAGGGGCTGGCGCCCCTCACCGCGGTCGAGATCGCCCGGCGCTCGCTCGACACCTCCGTCCAGCCCAACGCGCAGGACCTCGAGACGGCGGCCAAGGCGCTCGCGGTCGCGAAGTGACGGGCCCGGAGGGACTCACGCCATGGCGAAGAAGCAGGCGGGGCATCACGGCGGAGCCTGGAAAGTGGCGTACGCCGATTTCGTGACCGCGATGATGGCGCTCTTCATGGTTCTGTGGATCAGCGCCCAGGACAAGAAGATCCTGATCGCCACCGCGCGTTATTTCCAGACGCCCTTCCGGAGCCCCCTGGTGGCGAATTCCGGCGTGATGCCGTACGCCAAGCAGGAGAACGAGAAATCGACGAGCAGCGACGACTCGACCTCGGGCCAGAACGCGCCCTCGAACCAGGACAAGCAGATCCAGCTCGCTTTCCTCAACAGCGTCGCCGCGGACTTTTACCGGCTCTTGCACCTGGACGAGGATTTGGACCAGAAGCCCGTCGACATCCAGATCACTTCCGACGGGCTGCGGGTGATCCTCTTCGACCGCGCGCGCAAGCCGCTGTTCAAGGACAGCACCAGCCAGCTTACGCCTTGGGGCCTGTTCGTCATGCAGAACCTCGCATGGATCATCGACCGGCACCACTTCCATGTGACGATCGCCGGCCACACCCGATCCCACATGATGTTTGCGCAACCCGATTACGGCGCGTGGGAGCTTTCGGCCGACCGCGCAAATTCGGCCCGCCGCAGTCTCGTCCACTTCGCGGTCGATCCGTCGCTGATCGAACGGGTGACAGGCTACGCGGACACCCGCCCGCTCGCGCACGAGCCGCCGGATTCGCCGTCCAACCAGCGCATCACGCTCAGCCTGACCTTTGTCGCGGGCGAATCGGAGCGGCAGTTCGATGCGGCGCAGGCAACCTCCGCCAACGTTTTGAATACCGCCCGCGCCACGGCGGACGCCCATGGCGGGACGAGCGGCCTATCGGCCATTGCCTCGCAACTTTCACAACCTTCGCAACCCACCGGCCCATGAAACCCTTCCTTTACGGCAAGAATGCCTCCCCAACGCCGGCTCTGGCCGAACGAAACGCCCAACCGGCGTCGACCGGGATGGCTGCGGCGCTCCGCGCCCATGCGTCGGAGGCGGGGGCGGCCTCGCCGTCGATCGACGTGGTCAAGGAGGGCGACAAGGTGGTCCGCCTGGTTGTGACCTGCTCCTGCGGCGAGCGCATGGAGATCGAATGCATCTATCCGGCCGGGTCCTGAGCGGTATGGCCCTGGGCAGATTCTGCCGAATCATTCGGTTACGCTTTTCTCGGCAAGTCGGGTGTATTTTAACAATGTGGGGTATAATATATTACGTACTTTGCGCCGTCTTTGGCATCAGCGCTGCTCCGTTGCGGAGCGCAGCCATGAATATCGGCATTTATCAAAGCGCGGCCGCCCTGTCCGCCTTGGACCAGTGGCAGAATGCTGTGGCGCAAAATATCACCTCGAGCTCCTCCTCGGGCTTTCGCCAGCGCGTGGTTTCCTTCGGCGCCGCCCTGGGCGGTTCGTGGCAGGTCGGGACCTCCCCCGATTCCGCCGAAAACGTCCAGGCCGTCTTTCCAACGGCAACGACAGCGGTCAGCTATCAACCCGGGCAAACCGAGCGCACCGGCCGGGACCTCGATGTCGCCATTCAGGGCAACGGCTTTTTTCAGGTCCGCCAGGCCGACGGGACGGTCGCCTACACCCGGAACGGACAGTTCAACGCTCGCGCGGACCACATGCTCGTGACCCAGTCCGGTGCTGAGGTGCTTTCGACCAGCGGCGGCCCGATCACGCTGCTTCCGAGCGGCGAGAGCATCACGATCGATTCCGACGGCACCATCGTGCAGGGCCAGACCACGTTGGGCCGGCTCTCGGTCAAGAGCTTCGCGAGCGACCAGACGCTCGTTCCCACGGGCGACGGAATGTTCGTCGCGAGCGACGGGTCGACCCCCGCTCCGGTCATCAAACCCGATTTGCTGCAGGGCTACCGGGAAGGCTCCAATGTGCAACCGATGACCGAAATGGTGAACCTTGTGACCATTTCGCGAGCCTACGAGGCCAACCAGAAGGTCATCACGAGCGCGGACGAGCGCGGCCAGAAGAGCGTGGATGCCCTGGGATGACCGGCCGAGACCATGACTTCCCCATATCATAGACAACCGCAATCACGACTGCATGGCCGAGCGCGCGATGGGGGCGCGCCGGCCCCAGTCGTGGCCCGCGGCCGGGTTCCCGACCGGCCCGGAACCGGCGCACGGCGCCTTTCGATTTCGTCATGAACCTATCGCTTTACTCGGCCGCGACCGGCATGGAGGCGCAGGAACTGAACCTGAACAATATCGCCAACAATCTGGCGAACGTGAACACCCCGGGTTTCAAGCGGAGCATCATCGAGTTTCAGGATCTGATGTATTCAAACAACCGCACCCCGGGAGCGGACACCGGCAGCGGCAACCTGCTGCCCACGGGCGTCTCGGTGGGCAACGGCACGCGGGTCGCAGCGACTTCGAAAGTCTTCACCCAAGGGCAGGTCAGCCAGACCGGGCAGCAGCTCGACCTCGCGATCCAGGGCGACGGATTTTTTGAAGTCCAGGAGCCGGACGGGACCATCGCCTACACGCGGGACGGATCGTTCAAGCTCAACGCCGCGGGCCAGGTGGTGACCGCGGACGGCCTGCCTGTCCTCAGCGGTTTTCAATCCATTCCGACCGGAACGACGGCGATCGACATTTCCCAGACGGGTAATGTGTCGCTCACCAGCCCCAACGGCACCTCCACCTTCCAGCTCACCCTGGCCCGGTTCCCCAACGCCCCCGGCCTGCAGAGCATGGGCGGCAACCTTTACACCGAGACGCAAGCGAGCGGCTCGCCGCAGACAGGGCAGCCCGGCGAGAACGGGTTCGGCAGCACCCTCCAGGGCTATCTCGAGGGTTCGAACGTCAATATCGTCGAGGAAATGGTCAATCTCATCACCGCGCAGCGCGCCTACGAGATCAATTCCAAGGCGGTCCAGGCGTCCGACCAGATGCTTCAGAACGCCGCCGAACTGAAACAAAGCTGATGCCATGAAGCTGTTCCGCCTACTCCTGCTCGCGGCCGTGGCCACGACCCTCCGCGCCGACCCGGCGCCATGCACGTCCGCCGACCTGCTCTCGCAGGTCGCCCGGAACCTGGCGATCCATTTTCAGGTGGACGGGGACCTCCGGCTCGATCTGCTTCAGGCATGGACCGCGCC
>JBOHXF010000101.1:0-1551 GCA_050737455.1 Opitutaceae bacterium
CGCCCGGGGCGCGCGCGGCGGCCGCGCGCACGACCGCGACCCTGAGCGTGCTGCCCTCCGGGCAGATCCTGACCGGCGACGGGCCCGTCAATCCCGCCCAACTGCCGGACTGGCTGCGGCGCCACACCGCGGGCTCCCGCCATCCGACCCTGCTCATCATCGCGAGCCGCGACGTGCCGGCGGGCGACGTCCTGAACCTGGTCGGGCTCGCCACACGGGCGGGCTTTGCGGACACCCTGATCGCCGCCGAGAATGCCCCGCGCTGACGAAGAGAAACGGCGCTGGATCGCGGCCGGCGCGGGGGCGGCGCTTGTCTTCGCGGTGACGCTCGCCCTGTTTCGGATCCCCGCCGCGATGCCCGGGGCCGCCGCGAGGCATCCGGCCGGAGCTGCGGCGCCAAGCCCCGGCGCCCGGGTCGTTGTCATCAGCCGGGATCCCCTGGTCGCGGAAACGGCCCAGTTCACGGACCCGCGCCCGCTCTTTCTTCCCACACGATGGAATGGCTCTCAGAAGGAGCTTCGCCCCCCGGAAATGGGGGCCTTCCCCGGCTATCCTCCCAAGTTCGCATTCCGGACGGACAAGCTCGACCTGGATCTGCCGCCAGCCGTCAACGTGCCGGCGGGAGCGGCGGGCGTCCTCGCTCGCGTGCCGAGCCCCGGCTACCCCGTCCAGGGGATCGGCCTGAAGGATGCCCCGGCCGCGAGGCTCCCGGCACGGGAGGCGCTGGTCCGCGTGACCGACGCGCGCACCGGCGAACTCGTCTGGTCCAGGCCGCTCCAGCCGGGCGTGCTGCCGGCCCTTGGGGCCGCCCGGGCCTGGCGCACCCAGCGGTTCCTCGCGGCGGTCGGACCGGCTGGCTTTGTCGTCGCTCCCGTGCCGATGGCTGCTCGCCTGGGCGCGGGCGGGGGGTTCGTGCGCCTGGATCGCGCCACCGTGGAGGCCCTTCAGGAAGCGCTTGCCAACCGACTGTTTTTGGGCCAGGTCCTGGAGCCTGGATTTTACCGAATTTCCGTCGGCCCCTGAGAGGGGGCGCGAAGACCGTGACGACCCCGAAAGTTTGCTGTTGACGGGGGGTGGGGTGGCGTCCACTTTCTTCCCTCTTTTTGTATTCCGAAGCAGACTTCTGGTCTGCCCAGATAGCTCAGTTGGCAGAGCACGTCCTTGGTAAGGACGAGGTCGCCGGTTCGAATCCGGTTCTGGGCTCCAGAATAATTTTTTCACTCCCAATCCAACCACACGTCCCAGACCTCCATGGCTAAAGGCACATTCGAACGGAAAAAACCGCACGTGAACGTCGGCACGATCGGCCACATCGATCACGGCAAGACGACCCTGACGGCGGCGATCACGAAGGTGCTGGCGAAGCACAATCCGAAGGTATCGTTCCGTTCGTTCGATTCGATCGACAACGCGCCGGAAGAGAAAGCGCGCGGCATCACGATCGCGGCTTCGCACGTCGAATATGAAACGGCGAAGCGGCACTATGCGCACGTCGATTGTCCCGGTCACGCCGACTACATCAAAAACATGATCACCGGCGCGGCGCAGATG
>JBOHXF010000102.1:0-3388 GCA_050737455.1 Opitutaceae bacterium
GGCCCGCGCCTTCCGCGGCGCTTCGCCGGCTTCCCCCCTTCCGCCGGGCGGCGCCGCCGCGGCGCCTTCCGGCCCCGATCCCCCACCCGCGGGCGCGGGGCGCGGCCGGCAGCGCACCCAGACCAGATGCCGGAGGCATTGGCCCTCCAGCGCCTGCGGATCGAACCCCTCTCCGGCGTCGACCAGGGCCGCGCGGACGCGGAGCGCGCGCGCGGACGCGAGGACCCGCGCCAGCACGAACTGGCCGCCCGGAGCGGCCGACACCAGTTCGGTCAGCCGCCCGGCCGGCAGCCCGCCGCCCAGCGCCTCATCGAGGGCGCGAACGCCGGTGGGCAGTTCGCCGGCCCGCGTCCTCCCCGCTTCGGGAAAACGCTCGGCCAGCATGCGGCGCAGCGCCGCCGCGGCGCCCGGCGCGCTCATTTTTCACGGGGGAACCGGCGCACGAGGCCGACCAGCACGCCTTGCGATTCCAGCCGCCGCTCGGGCACGATGTCCCGGTACCGGGGGTTCTCGGCCCGCAGGACCGGCTTGCCGCGCACGTGCACGAGCCGCTTGAGGGTGGTCGTGGTCTCGTCGACCAGGGCGGCCACGATGTCGCCCGGGCGCGGCTCGCGCCGGGCCAGCACCGCCAGATCGCCGTCCAGGATGTGCGCGCCGATCATCGAGTCTCCGCTCACCCGCAGCCCCCACACCGCCGGCACCGCTCCCGGCCCGGAAGGCCGAAGCGCGGGCATGCGCAGGCCGAAAACGGCCGGGTCGATCCGGACCCGCTCCGCTGGCTCCTGCTCCCGCGCTTCCGGCAGGCCTGCCGGGATCGACCCATACACGTTCAGCTCGAAATGGGTCTGCACCTCCGAGGCCTTGAGCCCCCAGCTCCGGCCCGCGAGCTGCTCCACCATGCCCTTGTTCGCAAGCGACCGCAGATGCCCCATGACCGCCGTCTGGCTCGCGAACCGGAAATGCCTCTGGATCTCCCGGGTGGACGGCGGCACCCCTTCGTCGCTTTGGAAGGCGCGGATGAAATCCAGCACTTCCTGCTGGCGCTCCGTGAGGGTGGGGAGATTCATGGGACTGTTCGAATGAACACTTACCTCGCCATGATGCAAGCCCCTAGGATCGGTCCCCTTCGAACGCCCTGGAGGCTCGGAGGTTGAAAGCGCTTATCGCGCTTCAGGCCTGAGGGCGATCCGGCCGGGAGCCGGCGATTCGCCCCCCCCGGGCCCGCCCGCCTCACAAAGCGGTCGAGATCGGCCGAAACGCCAGGCGAGGTGGATTTTCGGCACACCGCCCGGGAACCCCGAGGCCGTTTGCCCCCGGCCAAGATCCGCCCGAATCTGCGAGCCTGCCGCCTAGTGGCGCCCGCGAAACAGCCAGGAAAGCAGCGTCAGGATCACGCTCAGGACAAGGCAGGTGACGATCGGAAAATAAAACTGGAAATGCCCGCGGCGGATATGCACGTCTCCGGGCAGCCGCCCGATCCAGCCGCGGCCGATGCCGGACCATAGGAAAAGGCCGACGAGAATGGCGACGGCCCCTAGGACGACGAAAGTTTTTCCGAGCTCCTGCATGCTTCCGGCACGGCAAATGCCTCGGGGTATTCTCGCGGGCGGCCGCCTGCGTTCAAGCCCCGGCTTCCGCGCGACGCCCCAGCAGGATAATCCCGGCTTGAATTGCCTCAGGCCGGCTCTCCACGGTGGTTCTGCGAGGGCCCCAGGCCTC
This sequence comes from Opitutaceae bacterium, assembly GCA_050737455.1. Lineage (GTDB taxonomy): Bacteria > Verrucomicrobiota > Verrucomicrobiia > Opitutales > Opitutaceae > Palsa-1447. The sequence continues at coordinate 1,720 of JBOHXF010000102.1, forward strand.
GCAAAATGGGCAAAGACCGGCCGAAGCGCGGGGCGCAAGGGACCGATGGCGACCCCGGCGTGCCGACGGCAAATGGGAGCCTGAGGCCAGGCTCAACCGCCGTCCGGCCTTGCCGGGGACGGGGCGCCGCCGGACCAGGAGCGGGCTCCGGCGGAACCGGGAGCAGTGTTGGGCGGGCCGTAGTCGGAGTTCAAGGGAACGGTTCCGGGAGCCGGCGGATTGGCATTGGCTGGCGTCCATGCGGGAGAATTCGCCGGGTATTGAAGCCGGTCGCTCGCGTTCAAACGGACGCCCGCGCCCGCCAGCCGGCGCTCGATCGGCCGCCAGGCCCTGACCGCCGCCTCGATGCTGACGCCGAGGCGGTTCGCGATCTGGCCCCAGCCCGCTCCCGATGCGCGTAGCTGGAGAATGCCTGGCATGCTCGCGAGAGGACCCATGGTCGCGGCTCCTCCGCCGTTCAGCGCGGCCACGATTTGGACGGGTGTCGGTCGGGCGACACCGGCCCGGAGGAACGCCTGCTGGGCGAGACTGAGCGCGACAAATGCGTTGCCGTAGCCGATCGCGCCTCCGGCCGGCGCGAAGGCAATCTCCTGTCCGGTTGTTGGAATGGCCAGCGAGGTGGCTACCCCCGTGCGCAGCGCGCCGACCAATGCGTCGGCGTTCGCCGGCGATCCGGCGAATCGCACGAATTGCGCGGCGACCTGCGTGGTCGCAGCCGGAGCCCCTCCCCCGACGGCCGCCGCAGGCAGCCATGCGAGCAGTACGCCGGCAGCGGCCGCGAACGAACGCACGATTCCCGTGCATCCCAAACGCCCGTGTGCGCGGAATTCGCCGTGAAACATACGCCCTTGGACCTCCGCGCCGCCCGCGCGTTCGCGCCCAAACCGCTTATTGAAACTGCCGGCGGAACCCCTCCAGCTCCTGCCGAAGTTCGGCCAGTTCGCGCCGCAGCGCGGCTGTCTCCTCCTCCAGCTTCGCGATCCGCCCGCTTTCCGCCGGAGCGGAGGCGGCCGCCGGTTCGGCGCCCGCCGCGAACGTCTCGGCCGGCCCCGGCCCGATCGGACCGCCGAGGAGCTGTGCGTACCGCGATTCCTTGAACCCGGTTTGACGGGGAAGCTTCTGCGCGAGCGGCTGCGGCGAGCGCGCCGCGAGGGCGCCCAGCGCCGCCTCCACCTCGGCCAATGCGCCGAACGGATGCAACCGGCTCGCGCGGCCGCGGAGTTCGCCCATCGTCTGCGGCCCGCGGAGCATGAGCTCGCAAAGCACGGCGCGTTCGGCCGGACCGAGCTCCAGGGCTTCGGCCAGCCGCTGGCCGTACTTGGCCACCCGGTTGATCCCGCCGGTCGTCACGTACGCGAGCTTCTTCTCCCGCAGCGAATCCATCGCCCGCACGATCGCCTGCTCTCCCAACGTCACGACCGGATCGCGGTTCGAGCTCTGGTTGCAGGCGTTGGTCAGCGCGTTGAGCGTGAGCGGATAATAATCCGGCGTCGCGGTCTCCTTTTCGAGCAGGGACGCGAGGACCCGGATCTCCACGGGATCGAGCGGCGGGATGGCTTCCGGCATGGCGCCCGCCACGATGGCGCTGCGCCCGGCGATTGCAACCGGCGCCAATCCGGTTCCGCCGCCGACCAGGCCGGTCAATCCGTCCACAACCTCGGGCCGGATC